>CBDAFG010000109.1:0-9891 GCA_965195205.1 uncultured Pelolinea sp.
CACCAGGAAAAGGTCATCCATGGAAACAGGATTATGGTTATCGGCTGAATGGTAAACTCATTCATCAAAAGGAAATGGTTGAATCAAGGTGACATTTTCATTGGTGGATAGGGGTGACATATTCACTGGTGAATGACACAAAAATCACTTTACTATTGTACCGAAAATTGCTATTTGTAACAAATTTTTTCTGAGAATTTTAATTATTCTTCATGGTGTTATAATCCGCAGTTATTGTCACTAGGTTCTAATAAGGAGGACAGTACAAATGGCAAACGACATCCGAACCATGCGTGAAAAGATCTGCGAACTTGGACGTTTATTATTCGACCGCAATCTGACAGATGCTTTTGGTGGAAACATCAGCGCTCGCGTGGGAGAACACATTCTCATCACTCCGCGTTATGCTGGCGCTCGATTCAATTGGCAGCTTAAGCCAGAGCAGATCATTGTTGCTACTGCAGGCGGGAAAAAACTCGAAGGCAGTGATGAAATGTCCCGCGAATCGAGAGCGCATTTCAGGCTTTACGAAGATTTTCCGCAGGGAAATGGAATTGTTCACGGACATGCGCGTAACATCCTTGCTTTCTGTGCGGCTGGTGTGCCTATTCCGCCCATCCTTGAAGCGAATTTCCCCTTGGGCGAGATCGGCTTTTGTGAATTCGGACCTGCCATAACAAATGAATTAGCGGAATCTGTTGTGAAAGCGCTTCATAAGAAAGAAGCTGCTCTTGCCGATCTGGCTGCTTGCGTAATGGCTCCCTGGCATGGAATTTTTGCACTTGCTCAGACAGTCGATGATGCATACAATGCGGTTGAGCTCATCGACAATGCTGCTTACATAATCCTCATGAGCAGCGGGCTGTTCCCATTATCAACTAATGCGGCCAGCTGGGCTGAGCGGACAGCCTTATTAAAGGAAGAAATAGACAGACGAGGGAAACCGGCCGAATGATTCTGACCGTTACTCCAAACTCAGCCATTGACTGGGCACTATTTATTCCCCATTTCAACTGGGGAGGATCTCTCCAAGTGGATAAAGCAGTCTGGGGCATGGCGGGCAAATCGACAGGGGCTGCCTGGATTTTAGGCGAGTTGGGTGTGGATACTATCGCCATGGGTTTTGCTGCAGGCACTTCTGGAGAGAAAATGATTGAACTTCTTGAACAGAAGAATGTGGAGACCGATTTTATCTGGGTCAGCGGCGAAACACGGCTCAATGTGCATGTGTTTGACCGGGGGAATGACCGGCAGACTCTCCTTGCGGTTGATACGCTAGAGGTTGCCAATGCGCATATTGAACGTTTTATGAAGCGCTTTACTAAGAAGCTCAAACAGGCGAAAGTTCTTATAACCGGTGGCAGTTTACCCGCGGGCCTTACTCCTGATTTCTTCCGTGAGATCATCACAGCTGCAAAAGAGAAAGGCGTTCCTGTTGTTCTGGACTCTGGTTTTCCGCATCTTGCTAACGTTCTTCTGGTCAGCCCTGATCTGATCATGCTCAACCGCGCGGATCTTTCCGGCGTGGTGGGGCATGCGGTTGTTTCCATCGAAGAGGCCTATCAGGCAGCCCGCGCCATCATCGAAAAATACAGCACACAGGTGCTTGTTACACTCGATACCGAGGGCACTCTTGCGGTCCTAAAAGAAAGTGCTTACCGTATTCCCGCTCTAAAAGTCGAGAGGATCGAAAACACAGCTGGTGCCGAAGTTGGAATTCTGGCTGGCGTTGCCTATGCCCTTGCGAACCAGTTCCCGCTTGAGGATGGCATTCACCTGGGCACTGCTGCATCAAACGCAGTCACAATGACCCCCGCTGCTGCTGACTGTCACAAAGATGATGTCGAGCGCCTCCTGTTAAAAGTCAAACTGATCCCCTACCCTTAAGAATAACCTTATGCTGGAACATTACTACCTCCGCCGTCCAACCCAAGATGATATTGGCGCTGTCCTCACACTCATGATCCGCTGCGATGAGCGCGATGTCGGCTTCCCAGATTCTGACCTTGCCGATCTGCGAGCTGTTTGGGAGAGCATTGACCTCTCACAGGATGCCTGGCTTGCCATCGATAAACACAGTGTTCTCCAAGGTTATGGTGCGGTTCTCCCCTGGTCCACGGGTAAGACCGTCTCGGTCTATGATGCCCCCGGCGCGGAAGATAATGACCTCTTCCTCAGTCTCACTGTCCTTTGTGAAGGGCGCGCCCGCACCCTTCTTCGCGAAACAAATGATCCTGATCAGCAGACCCTTGTCTCTTACATTTCCGTTTCTGTTGAGCATCAGAAACAAGTGCTGGCTGATGCTGGCTATATGGTCACCAAACATATTTTCAATTTGCACCGTGATCTTGCGGATGATATCCTTGCGTCTGTTTAGCCGGATGGCGTGACCTTGCGTGGGGTCAACCCCGGCGTTGATGACCGCGCCCTGCATACCCTCATCCAAGATGCCTTCGCCAAGCCCGGGCGGACACCGCAGCCCTTTGATGAATGGCAGACCTACATGATGTACCCCGGTCGCTTCATCCCTGATCTGTGGTTTCTTTTAGAAGCAGAAAATGAGATTATCGGCTGTGCGCTTTGTTATGAATATCCTGACCTTGGCTGGGTGCGCCAGCTCGCTGTTCGCGCCGACCAACGCGGCGCTGGTCTTGGGCGCATGCTCCTCCAGCACGCCTTCAGAATTTTTAAAGAACGCGGTTACCCCAAAGCTGGCCTCGCTGTCGAGAGCGAGAATGAGACCGCCCATAAACTCTACCAAAACGCTGGAATGCGCGAAGTCGTCCACCTTCACGAATACTTCAAAAAAATCACATAAGAAGACCCTCATCCTGATTTTATAGGTTGGTTTATGCTTCTTAAACCCCACAAAACCCCGACCTCTTGAATTGTAGGTTGGGTCTTGTAACATTTCTGTGAATAGTTGCAAGGTCATTGTTTCCAATTTCCAGCCCAACAAGATGTTGATCACGTACCACTACCATCTGTCATCCTGAGCAACGCGAAGGATCTCGGCTCATTTAACATACGAACCTAAATTGCAATCAACCCCCAAAAAAACGTGTCATTGCGAGGAGCACGCAGTGCGACGTGGCAATCTCTCAATTAATCATGTCATTGCGAGGTTTCCAGAGGAAACCGTGGCAATCTTCTTCTCTTGTGGTGAGTGATAAGTTTTTTCTACTTCTCTAACCCAACAAAACGATGCTCAGGAAGCGTCCTCGATCGGCGCACCCGGGGCATTGCTCTTCACCGATTCAATGCCATTATCTCGCCCTTGTTCACTTTTATAAGTTTCGCTCTTCCCGATCACTTCACCATTACCAGCGACAAGAGTGAAGTAAAACTGGCCATTAGATGCTGTCAGCCGCTTGTACTGCTCATCCTTGACCGCATTCTTCTTCACAGAAGCGATCCCATTCTCACAGCCAGATTTTGCTTTATATCCCTCACTGGCAAGGATCGGTTCCCCGTTGGCAGCGGTCAACCTGAAGTAAAATTGCCCGTCTTTTCCGGTAAACATCTTGAATTTTGGGTTTTGCATTTATCTTTCCTTTCAATTTTTAATATTGCTTTTAGTATACATGCTTAAATATAAGTTGCAAGGGTAATATTTTTCCTGAAATCAAACCACCTCTATTTGTCATCCTGAGCAACGCGAAGGATCTCGGCTTATTTAACATACGAACCTAAATTGCAATCAACTCCCCAAAAAATCCCTAGCCAGTCATCCGAGCATTTCTTATGAAAGAAACGCGAGGATCCCTGTCTTCCAGCATCATCAAGGTGTATGTGAGACAGGGAGAACTGAGGTCACGGAGCGATCGCGAAGCACACTCGAAGGGGTGAGGATCTCGGCTTAATATACACACAAACTTAAATTGCATTGTACGGCGCGGTGATCCCCACTCATTGCAATTCCCTCTTTCAATTAATTTTTACCCATAACATGAAATAATTACACCATTCAGTAACTGCTGCTTGACTCAATTTCAATTCTATATATAATTAGTGCTAATATCATAAAAAGCTGTGAAGAGGACGAGTACACGTTGCACGACGGCACAGAGAGCAGGCGGTTGGTGAAAGCCCTGCCCGAAACGATAGCGTCGAATGGCCCTCCGAGCTGGTAGGTGAAAATTCGCGGTGGTGGCTGGCGCCTCTGCTGCAGAGAATGAATAACCTCACCCGGACTGCCCCCGTTACAGGGCTAGGGTATAAGTCGGTGTTCAGTGAACAGCGGCCGTACCCGAAAAGAGTGAAGCTGGCTTTTCCCCGTATGCATCACCGGGGATTTTTTTTATTGACAGCCGCTTAAGATGGGTGGCACCACGGACATCACGTTCGTCCCAGATTGGGATGAACGTGATTTTTATTTAACCAGCACCCCAACCTCTCTTTATGCAGCATTATAAAAGGAAGCTGGCAGGGAGAAGGGAACAAAAGGAGAACAGTATGATTGCTCAAACTAGGATCAAAATAATTGCAGCGCTCAATAAGACAGCCTCCTGACGTGGGTAAAAAAAATATTACTGGGACTATCTGTCACCAGCTGTAGGAGGAACAAATGGCATTAAACATTGTTTTTCATCCGCCTTGAAGGGCGCCCATGCTAATTGATCCACAGATTAACCACTTAGGAAAATGACAAATAAGGAGAAAACCATGTCTGAACAAACCCGATTTATTTTGAACGAAACTGATCTGCCGAAGCAGTGGTACAACATTCTGGCTGACAGCCCCGTACCGCCTGCGCCAGTGCTCAACCCGCAGACTTTAGAACCCATCACACCTGAATTTCTATCGGTGCTTTTTCCGATGGAATTGATCCTCCAGGAGATGAGCAGTGAGCGGTATATTGATATCCCTGAAGAAGTACGCGAGATATACAAACTGTGGCGGCCAACCCCGCTCATTCGTGCGCGGCGTCTGGAAAAGGTGCTCGATACGCCCGCGCATATTTACTTTAAATACGAAGGCGCGTCTCCTTCTGGCAGCCATAAGCCGAATACCGCTGTACCGCAGGCATTTTATAACAAAGCTGCTGGAGTAAAGGCGATGACGACTGAAACTGGTGCGGGGCAGTGGGGGTCCGCGCTTGCGATGGCCTGCAATTTCTTTGATCTCGACCTGGAAGTCTATATGGTCAAAGTCTCTTATGGCCTCAAGCCGTACCGGCGCATCTTGATGGAATCGTTTGGCGCGCGGGTTTTTCCCAGCCCCACCGAGAAAACCAATTATGGCCGTTCGGTATTGGCTGAAGATCCAGATAGCCCCGGCTCCCTGGGCATCGCCATCTCAGAAGCGGTCGAGGCCGCGGCCATATCTGGCGGGGCTAAGAAATACGGGCTCGGTTCTGTGCTCAATCATGTCCTGCTGCATCAAAGTGTGGTTGGTGAGGAATCCCTCAAACAGATGGATATGGCCGGTGAATATCCAGATGTGGTGATTGGCTGCGTAGGGGGCGGTTCAAACTTTGCCGGGATTGCTTATCCCTTCCTGCGCGAAAACCTGAAGAATGGGCAGCGTACGCGTCTTTTGGCTGTTGAACCCACCGCGGTCCCTTCTTTAACCAAGGGGGTCTATGCCTTTGATTATGGAGATACGGCCAAGATGGCGCCGGTGGTAAAAATGTACACCCTCGGGCACGGCTTCATCCCGCCAACTATCCATGCAGGCGGTTTGCGTTATCACGGCATGGCGCCCAGCTTATCGGCTTTATTCGATGCGGGTCTGATCGAAGCGGTATCTGTCCATCAATTGGCGTGTTTCGATGCCGCGCTGCAATTTGCCCGTACGGAAGGAATCTTGCCTGCACCCGAAAGTGCGCATGCCATCCGCGCGGCGATTAACGAGGCCCTGGATGCGAAATTGAAAGGGGAGAAGCGCGTGATCTTATTCAACTTGTCCGGGCATGGGCATTTCGACATGGCCTCCTACCAGCCATATTTGGCTGGCGAGATGCAGGATTATGCCTATCCATCGGAAGCGATCAAAAGCGCAATGGCAGATTTACCGGATATAGATTGAACCTGATTAAAAAAATGAGGACTTGTGATTATCTGGTAACTTGCGACCAACCAGTGACTCACAAGTCCTCAGCTGGGCTTACAACTATTCTGAATTGTAGGTTGGGTCTTGTAACATTTCTGTGAATAGTTGCAAGGTCATTGTTTCTAATTTCCAACTCAACAAGATGTTGATCACGTACCACTACCATCTGTCATCCTGAGCAACGCGAAGGATCTTGGCTCATTAAACAATTTTGCTCTAATTGCAATCAACCCCCACCTCTATTTGGAATCTGAGCATTTCTCATGAGAGAAAGGTGAGGATCCCTATCTTCCAGCACCATCAAGGTGCATGTGAGACAGGGAGAGGTGAACCTCGCAAAACGAGGCGTGGCAATCTCTCAATTAAGCTCCCTTCCCCTTTTAAAGGGGAAGGGTCGGGGATGGGGTGTGTGTTGCGTTGAAAAGAGTTGCTCTTGGGTAAATTTGATTTGTAGGTTGGGTCTTGTAATATTTCTATGAATAGTTGCAAGGTCATTGTTTCCAATTTCCAAACCAACAAGATGTTAATCACGTATCACTACCATCTGTCATCCTGAGCAACGCGAAGGATCTCGGCTTATTTAACATACGAGCCTCAATTGCATCCAACTCCCAAAAAATCAGGAATCTGAATATTTCTCCTTTATTTAGTGTATCCATATATAATAAATATATCCAACAACAAACAACACTAAAGGTGATAATGGTCGCGAACAACTCCGACATCGAAAAACGCTTATGGAAAGCAGCCGATGAGCTGCGCGCGAACTCCAAATTAAAATCCGCGGATTATTCTGTCCCTGTTTTAGGTCTAATTTTTCTGCGCTATGCTGACCTGAAATTTGCGGACGCGCATGTGCGTTTATCCAAACAAACAACCGGCCGCCGCCAGATCAGCGCCATCGATTACCAGGCGCAGGGGGTTTTATATATCCCCGCAGAAGCGCGCTATGAAAACCTTCTCAACCTGCCGGAAGGCGAGAACATCGGTCTGGCAGTCAACAGCGCCATGAAAGCCATCGAGGCGCACAACCCTGACCTGAAAGATGTCCTCCCCAAGACCTACAACCGCCTGGATAACCGTGTGCTCATCACGCTCCTCAAGAACTTCAATGTACACATAGAAATAGAAGGGGATGCCTTCGGGAAGATTTATGAATATTTCCTGGGTAACTTTGCCATGAGCGAAGGCAGGAAAGGTGGGGAGTTCTTTACCCCCACATCGATTGTGCGCCTGATTGTAAACATATTGGAACCCTTCAAAGGGCGCATCTACGACCCCGCCAGCGGTTCGGGCGGCATGTTCGTGCAATCCGCGCGCTTTGTAGCGGAACACAAAGCCGACCCCAGCGAAGCCATCAGTATTTTCGGGCAGGAGCGCGTGGCTGAGACCGTTCGATTGGCAAAAATGAACCTGGCTGTGCATGGCTTGGGGGGTGACATCAAGCAAGGTAATACTTATTATGAGGATATCCATAACAGCGTCGGTAAGTTTGACTTCGTGATGGCAAATCCCCCTTTCAATGTCAATAGCATTGATAAAGAACGCATCAAAGACGACCCCCGTTTCCCCTTTGGGCTGCCCAAACCAGATAACGGCAACTACATCTGGATGCAGATCTTTTATTCCGCGCTTAATCAGAAAGGCCGGGCGGGCTTTGTCATGGCCAACTCCGCCGCTGATGCAGGTCATTCCGAATTGGCGATCAGGAGAAAGATGATTGAAGATGGTGTTGTGGATGTAATTGTTTCAATTGCTACTAACTTCTTTTACACTGTCCCCCTTCCCTGCACCCTCTGGTTTCTGGATAAAGGCAAAAAGGGGACGGAGCGGGAGGATCAGGTGCTCTTTATAGATGCCCGCAACATCTTCACCCAACTCGACCGTGCCCACCGCGAGTTCAGCCAAAATCAACTTTTATTCATCGCCAGTCTAGCGCGCCTCTATCGCGGCGAAGACCTCAATGGCTATCAATTGGATACGTCCGATCTCGGATTGGTAGGCGAGCAATTGGAATTGGTACAGGCGGCTTTTGCAGAGGGCACCTTCACCGATGTGCCCGGCTTGTGCAGTGTGGTTTTTCGGGAGCATATTGAAGCGCAAGACTGGAGTTTGAATCCAGGAAGGTATGTGGGGATTGCAGAAGAGATTTATAGAGATGATTATGATTTTAAAGAACAAATTATTAAATTACATCAAGAGTTGAAAAAATTAAATATTGATTCTCATTCAATTGAAGAGAAAATTTCCGGTAATTTGAACGATATTATTGGAGTATGAGAGTGTATTCCTTCGAAAAAATTAGTAATATAGCAAAAGTTAAAGGCGGAAAAAGGGTTCCAAAAGAAGATAGTTTTTCGCCTATAAAAACCAAGCATCCGTATATACGAGCTCGAGATATTCGAAATGGTCAAATTATTATTCAAACACCTGTTTATATTTCTCAAGAAACTTTTCAAAAGATTAAAAATTATGTAGTTAAAGAAAACGATGTTTGCGTAACTATTGCGGGAAATATTGGTGATATTGGGATCATCCCAAAAGAATTACTTGGTGCAAATTTAACCGAAAACGCAGTTAAGATTATAGACTTAAAAGAATGTGATCCATTCTTTTTAAAATATGCATTATTATCACCAAATTCTCAAGAGCAAATGAACCTATTTGCTGCAGGGACTGCACAACCAAAACTTGGTATTTATAAGGTTAACGCAATCCAAATTCCCTTTCCCGCACTTCCAATCCAACGCAAAATCGCAGCGATCCTCTCTGCCTACGACGACCTAATCGAAAACAACACCCGCCGCATTCACATCCTCGAAGATATGGCTGGGGCCATCTACCGCGAGTGGTTTGTTCATTTCCGTTTCCCCGGGCAAGAAGATGTCAAAATGGTCGAGAGCGAGCTGGGGATGATTCCGGAGGGGTGGAAATACGAGCCCTTGGGTGATTTGCTTGAACACGAAATTGGTGGAGGATGGGGTAAAGAAGAACCAGACAAAGATCACCAATCACCAGCATTTGTAATTCGTGGGACGGATATTCCAGGCGCAAGGGTTGGCAATGTAGATAAAGTACCACTTCGCTATCATAAATTGTCCAACTTGCTGAGTAGGAGATTACAAGATTGGGATATTGTTTTTGAAGTTTCTGGAGGCAGTAAAGGACAACCTGTAGGGCGTTCACTGTTAATTTATCCTTCTCTTGTTGATGTATTTGACCAAGAAGTAATGTGTGCCAGTTTTTGTAAATTAGTAAGAACAAATATGAGGGTTGCACCGCAGATTTTATTTTTACATTTTCTTGAGATTTATAAAAGTCTAGCTATTATGCAGTATCAGGTGCAATCTACAGGCATCAGTAATTTCAAATGGAAGGTGTTTCTTTCACAGGAAGAAATACTAGTTCCAAGCTATAAAATCCAAAAGCAATTCAAGGAAATTATCACTCCTGTTTACGAACTAATTAATAAATTAGGAAGAAAAAATGAAAATCTACGCAAAACTCGCGATCTGCTGCTACCGCGATTGATATCCGGGGAGTTGGATGTGAGTGAAATAGAAATTGACAATTTGGAGAAAATCTATGCAAGCAAATGAAGCCAATCTTCTAACAATCATAATGTCCGCAAAGCAATTTTCTGTTCCCATTTATCAACGATCGTATAACTGGACTGAGCGAGAATGTAAACAATTGTTAGTAGATATTTTGGATGCAGGTTCTAAGGAATCGCTAGTGTAACAATCTTTCTGTAATTTCAAAAAAGAGTAGATCACGGTATCCTTTCAGAAGTCAGATAAACAAAAGAAAGGAATAAGACCATGATCTACAAGAATG
>CBDAFG010000110.1:0-21272 GCA_965195205.1 uncultured Pelolinea sp.
GCTCTTCCGATCTTGCACGCCGCAGCCCCAATGGCTGAAATGGAAGCAGATGGCATGGGCGGTGGCGCGGAAGATGCACCACAAATTGCAGTACGCAGCAATTTCAATCCCCTCGCTACCTTTGAAACTGAAGTGCATACAGACGCAAGTGGCAAAGCAAGCGTTCAAATTGAAGTTCCTGATAATTTGACGCGCTATCGTGTGATGGTTGTTGCGGTGGATGCTGGAGGCAAGCAATTTGGCAAAACAGAGACCAATCTCACCGCCCGATTACCGCTGATGGTACGCCCCTCTGCGCCGCGCTTCTTGAACTTTGGCGATAAATTTGAATTCCCCATTCTGATCCAAAACCAGACAAACGAGCCAATCGAAGTAGACGTTGCGCTACAGGCAACAAATATCACGCTTCCCGAAGGTGCAGGGCAACGCGTGACTGTCCCCGCCAACGATAGAGTTGAAGTGCGCTTCTCCGCAGAGACCGAAATGGCGGGAATCGCCCAATTCCAGATTGGGGCGGTATCTGGTTCTTATGCCGATGCGGCGACTCTTGAACTTCCCGTCTACACACCAGCCACCACAGAAGCCTTCGCCACTTATGGCGTGGTCGATTCGGGCGCAATCGCTCAACCCATCGCCAAACCGAGCGATGTTTACGCTCAATTTGGCGGGCTGGAAATCCAAACATCGTCTACAGCCTTGCAGACGCTCACAGACGCGGTGATGTATCTCGCCAAATATCCCTATGCTTGCACGGAGCAACTCAGCTCTCGCATTTTGGGCATCGCGGCGTTGAAGGACGTATTAACCGCGTTTCAAGCCGAGGGGCTGCCATCTGCTGATGAAATGGTGGCAAGCGTAAATCAAGATGTGACCCGCCTGCAAGGCATCCAAAATTATGATGGTGGTTTCCCTTATTGGCGGCGCGGGCAGGATTCCATCCCGTTTAATACCATCCACGTTGCTCATGCTTTGCAGCGTGCGAAGGAGAAGGGCTTCGATATCCCCGCCGAAATGCAGGAAAATCTGCGCTATTATCTGACCGATATTGAGAGCCATTATCCCTATTGGTACAGCGAAACTACCCGCCGTGTGCTGAGTTCGTATGCCCTGTATGTGCGCGATTTGATGGGCGATAACGATGCTACAAAAGCCCATGCACTGCTCGAAGATGCCCCGCTCGAAGAACTTTCTTTCGAGGCAATTGGCTGGCTCTGGCAGGTGCTGGTGGATGACCCGAACGCCACCGCCGAGTTAGCTGAAATTCGACTTTATATCAATAATCATGTTGTGGAGACGGCAGGGGCGGCGAATTTTACAACCAGCTACGATGACCAAACTTACCTGATTCTTTCATCGGACAGAAGAGCGGACGCGATCTTGTTGGACGCTTTGGTTGTCGACGATCCAAAGAGCGACCTGATCCCAAAATTGGTCAACGGCTTGTTGGCGCATCGGACGCGGGGACGCTGGGGCAGCACCCAAGAGAATGTTTTCGTGCTCTTGGCAATGGATCGTTATTTCAACACCTACGAAGCGCAGACTCCCGATTTTGTAGCGCGGATTTGGCTGGGAGAGACCTACGCGGGCGAACATGCCTACGAAGGCTACTCCACCGAACGCCACGAGACGAATATCCCGATGACCTATCTCGTGGATGGGGCTGATTTGCAAGATTTGACCCTCAGCAAAGAGGGCGTTGGCAGACTATATTATCGCTTGGGCATAAAATATGCCCCCACAGACCTAAATCTCGACCCGCTGGATATGGGATTTGTCGTCACCCGTGAATACGAAGGTGTGGACGACCCTGAAGAAGTCTGGCAGGATGAAGATGGTGTTTGGCATATCAAAGCAGGCACAAGAGTGCGCGTCAAAATCAAAATGGTGGCAGATAATAGACGCTACCACGTCGCATTGGTCGATCCGCTCCCTGCCGGGCTGGAAATTATCAATCCTGATTTGGCAGTTTCCAGTACCCCGCCCGATGAGAATCCCAATCCCTTCGAAATGCGCTACGGTTGGTGGTGGTGGGGAACGTGGTACGAACATCAAAATCTACGCGACGAACGCGCCGAGGCATTTACTTCGCTGCTCTGGGATGGGGTTTATGATTATTCTTATATCGCCCGTGCGACTACGCCGGGCACCTTCATCGCTCCACCCGCGAAGGCAGAAGAGATGTACTCGCCCGAAGTCTTTGGGAGGAGCGGGAGTGATTGGGTTGTGGTTGAGTAGAAAGGAATGAATTGAAATGAAGAGAACCTCGCAAGAGGTTCTCTTCATTTTAGCTTTCAGGTTTCCTTTTTGGGACGAAATCATATTCAATAGCAATGCGTGTATTGATTAACCATTTATTGCAGAAGATCAAGGACTTTTATACTAAAGGATTTACTATGTCTTGCGAGCCACAATCTATAATCCAATCATTTATATCTGGTTACCCATTGCTCAATCGCCAGAGCCACAAATGAATTAGCGGTCAGGTTTGTATTGCCGTTTGCTAATTTCCGCCGCCATTAGTACTTTTGACTAATCCAAAGTTTGTACCTATATAGAGAGTTGTCGGCGATGTCGGGTCAATTGCAATGTATGTAATAATGTGAGCACCAGTACTAAACTTGTGCCATTTTTCGCCACCATCAATGCTTCTAAATACATTACCAATTGCTCCTAGAAATGCGTTTTTGTTCCAGCTGATGTAGGCAAGTTTTATTTTTTCAACGATCATCTGGATCTCGTCTTCGTTGATCCCACTGCTTTTTAATACTTTTTTCCAGACAGGATACTGCATCCTGCGTGGAAGTGGTCAAATAACATTTGAAGACATCCCAACCATCCCCAGTTGGATTATTTTATAGGGAAGTGTTGCTGCCGGCGGTTCTGCGGTTTTTGGATCGCTAGTCAGGTATGTAAGCCAGCAAATGACGGTCCATGCCCTCAAATCTTGAGGTAAATTTAAAGCTGCTTTTGAATTGAAATTAGATTTAATTGTTATTCCCGAAGCCATACCAGGGTGCGCGAACTCAATAGATAGTTGATAAAAAAAGTATTAGCTTGAAAAAAATGGTCGCCTTTCCTGTTTTCGTGTGCAATCCCTGTGGAAACAATGCGTAAAGACACCCTATTTTTCACTTTGTGGTTAAATTAGGGCATGCTGTATATCGTTTCCACACCAATCGGGAATTTAGGGGATATTTCACTGCGCGCCTTGGATACTTTGCGTGCGGTGGATACTGTGGTCAGTGAAGACACACGAAAAACAGGTTTTCTGCTGAAACATTTTGAGATCAGCAAACCGCAGATCTCATTCTATGAGCAGAATGAGAAAAAACATTTACCTCGAATTTTAGGGTTGTTAAAGCAAGGCAGAGATATTGCGCTGGTCAGCAACGCTGGAACGCCGGCAGTATCTGACCCGGGTTTTACTCTCGTCCGGGCTGCTTTAGAGAATGATATTGAAATAACTGCCATTCCCGGCCCCACAGCGTTGGTGATGGCTTTGGTTTTATCAGGGCTTCCGGTGCACGCGTTTACCTTCCGCGGCTTTCCGCCGCGAAAATCCAGCGCGCGGGTGCGTTTCATGGAAGTGGATAAAGATTCTCCCCACACCTTGATCTTCTATGAAAGCCCTCACCGCCTGATAAAGTTTTTAAAGGACGCTCAGAGTGTATATGGTGATCGTCCTGCAGCGATCGCGAATGATTTGACAAAGAAATTTGAAACCATCCTTCGGGGGACATTATCGGAATTAATTGAGCAAATATCCGAGATCAAATTACTGGGGGAATACACAGTTGTTATCAGCGGCCAAGGTAAGGGGAAGGGTAAGTAGTGGGAACGCAGCGTTTTTTTATTAAACAGATCGACCCCGCTCTAAAAGCGATTAAATTTCCCGAGGATATTGCCCATCAGATCCAGCATGTTCTGCGTCTCAAGCAGGGCGATTGCGTAATAGTTATGGATGGAGAGGGCAAAGCCTATCAGGTGGAATTATCCCGAGATGATTCGGGTGGGATAATGGGGAAGATCATTAAAATTGGTGAGGTGGAATCTGGTTTGAACGCGCACACACATTTATATTTCCCTCTTTCAAAAAAGAGAAAAGTGGAATGGATTTTTCAAAAAGGGACAGAAGTTGGCGTTCACGCTTTCCATCCATTTATCAGCCAGCGAACATTAGTGCAAAGTGCTGAGATGAATGAGAAAAGAAAAACGCGCTGGGAGTCTATCATCAAGGAAGCGGCGGAGCAGAGCGGCCGCAGTCGATTGCCCGCACTTCACAAACCCGAATCATTGTCAAATGCGATTAAAACAGCTGCCGATTCATCAGACAAAATGTTTGCGGCCTGGGTTGGGGAAAGCAATCGGATTCTAAAAGACGCGCTTGCAGATACCAGGCATCTTGTTAAAAGATTAGAGGGCGTTCCTTCACTGGGGTTATTTATTGGTCCGGAAGGCGGTTTTACTGAAGCTGAAATAGAGGCATTCAAACAGGCTGAAGTAGAAACCGTATCTCTGGGAGCGCATGTTTTCCGCATGGAGACCGCCGCGATTGTTTTTCCCGCTTTGGTGATCTATGAATTAAGTGACCTTCAGCAGTCAGAATAATCTGGTCGGGAGCATATTTCTTAAGCGGTTGGAGAGCATTTTTCCTCGCCCAAGATTTCTCCCGCTGGCATCTCGGATGGCTAAAAATTTCCCAATTTGGCCGCTTGGGCGAACGGAGTTTCGAATATCTTCTCCCCGAAGCCAGGCCTCAAGATATTCATTTCCGAGAATGTATACATTTTCTGTGAATTGGTCTCCAAATCGGCTGACAAATTCATGCGATGGCTGCCACCCATTTGGAAAATATTTTCCAATGATCATGCCCATTGAATGGACGGGAAGTTCAGAAAATTGATTCTGCACCTGTGATGGGACAAGGAAAATGTTTTCTTTAAATTGCCAATATGCCAGCGACTGATCGGTAATAACGTTTTTCAGATCAAATCCATATAAACTGGAGATCATGTCTGTGAGGCCATCTGATTCCTTTTTGTTGAAATACTCGCCTTTCATTTTCGGGTTTTTCCCGTGCACATCCCAACGTTTTTCTGAGGGAATGGATCCATTTTTAATCAATTTTGCGCAGAAGAAACCAGCGGTTCCGTAGATATGCGGCCATATGCGGACAGCTTTTTTTACTTGTTCTTGAAGTTGGCGCCCACCAATATGCGTGATTGGTGGTGCAGGGATGGGAAGCTTGTACTGAATATCCTCCAACTCAATTGCTTCCGGAAATTTATCAAGGATGCGGGAAACCACTCCCTCGTTTTCGTAAGGTGAGAGTGTGCAGGTTGAATATACGACCTGCCCGCCGATTTTCACTGTTTGCAGGGCGCTTTCAAGGAGATTGAATTGGCGTTCGGCCAGAGACTCGATCTCGTTTTCTGTGATCGGGCGCATTTTATGTGAGGGGCTTGTCCGAAGCCCCTGCATGCTGCAGGGGGCATCCAGCAGAACGGCATCGAAACTGTTTGGGTAAGCCCGACCGTACCATTCTCCCTGAATATTGGTTATGGCCTGGTTGATGGCGCCCCAATTCTGAAGGACGATGCGCAGCGCGGGAATGCGCGAACGGCTGGCATCATTGGCTATAATCAATCCTTTATCCATCATACGGTCAACCAGATGGATGGTTTTACCACCGGGGGAGGCAGTCATATCAAGGATCAATGGATGCTCTAACCCATCAAAATCAAATAATTCCGTTGGCAGCATGGAAGCCGCTTCTTGAATGTAATAATAACCCAGCCGGTGCTCGATCGTTCTGCTCGGGGATATGGATGGTTCCGCGATCCAAAAGCCGCTGCCGCAGAATGGGGTTGGAGAGGTATCCCATTGATACGCTTGTTCCCATATTTTGATATTTGCATTAGGACCTGACTTGAGCTGATTAATGCGTATAGAGATAGGAAGCTGCTTTTCTAAAGAGGTGATTAGATTCTTGGTTTCCTGGGGCGGCAGGTATTCCTGTGCCCATTTCCATGGATCTGCAATCGGATTGGATTTTGCTGGATCTGATTTACGCTTTGCCATTATTCAATCCGATATAAAAAAGAGTTTCTGCTGAAAAATCCTCAATTTCCAAAATTGAACCCAACCCTTGAATGGAATCTATTATCAGTGTGTGCATTCTTTTACGGAGGTCATATTTCCCATGGATGCTGTGGTTGGGGAGAGATACGAAAAGATGGTCCACGTTCAATGAGCTCAACAAATATCGGGTGGTGCCTTTGCGCCTTTTTTCCATGCGGTGAGCTTCTTTGAAGAGGAACGCGGCAGTCGCTTTCTGCTGTGGCGGTCGGACGAGAATGTCTCGTGTTTCCGCAGCCCCATCGATTCCAAGACTGGAAAAAAAGTGGTTGATCAATTCTATCCGAGGTCTATGGATATCGTATGCAAAATATGAGGTTGAGGATGGGAGTTCAACCAATGGAATTACAAATGGGTTCAACCCGCAGGCGAGATCAAGGATTGAGCAGGGGCTACCGAGCTTATCGGAAATGAACGCATAAAATTCTTTCATATATGGGATGCGCTCATTGGTGGAATGGTGAGCTTGTAGAAATCGGATGCAAATATCATCGATGTTCTTTTTGTCTTTATTGGAAAGAATCTGCTCGAGTTCTTGGGCTGCTTTTGCATAATCCAATTCATCTAAGTAAGGGGCAGCGATATTATGTAATTTGGCCTTTACCATCTTAATCGCGTCTGCTTTTTTAGCGTGTTTCCTAAGTTCAATTTGGAGGAGGTCTAAAACTGTTTCCTGCGGAATTTTCATCAAGCGATATTTTTTATTGTTGGAGATGCGCTGGACAATCTGGTTCAGTTCTTCGTCGTTCATCTAGTTTTTCTTTATTAAAAAAGCGAGTTCACTTGAAAACTCAAATCGTTCATATTCCCAACCCGTGCTGGAAATGATTGTTGTGAACTGATCAGTATAATTTTTACGCATCCCTTTCGATTTACCGGTAAGGCTGCTTATCGGATAGGAAAAAAGGATGTATTTTGCGGGAATTGCGTCAAGCAGTTGCAGGACAAATCCTTTTTGCAGCTGCTCAAGGCAGGGTGTTGTCTTTAATAGAAACGCAACTTTAGCCGGGTTGTTGAAAGTGGCATCAAGCAAATTGCATGTTTCAAATTTTGCGTGAATTCCGAAATGAGCGCTGAATGTATCTAGAAAATCGATCATATCAGCGAAGATGTCACACCCATAATATTGGATGTCATCGTCAACAGGCATCCAGGGAAGCGCGAGGGGATTGAACCCGCAGGCAAGGTCCAAAATAGATGGGATCGGCTTGATGGAATTAAGTATGTGCTGATAAAAATCGTTCAGGATGGACAATCTTTCATCAGTGGAATAATGGCTCTCCATTACTTTTTTACAAAATGCTTTGGTTTGATCTGAATGGATGTCGTTTGGCAAACAGGCGAGCTCTTTCTTCCATCCCTCATAGTCTGTCTTTTGTGAAAAATATCCCGCGCCAATTTGGTGCAGTTTACTAAGGATAGCTTTCTGTGTCTCTTTTTTCTTACGGCCTTTCGCCAGCTCAGCGGCGGCAACAGTTTCAACCAATCCCTTATGGATATGCTGATATTTGGGCTTTTCGAGGACGTTGCGGACCAGATTCCCTAAAACATTTTCTTCAGGAGATTTCTTCATAGAACTTCCCGCAGATATTTCATCAACCGGACCATGAATGTTAAATTATGCTGTGTCGCTAACTGGCGATATAAGCAGTCATCGACTTTAAATAAATGCCTGAGATACCCCAAAGAATACTGAGTACAGGTTGGGCAGGTGCAATTTTCCTCGATTGGAGTGGATGATTTAATGTGGCGTTTATCATTTATATACAGATATTCAAACCAGTCATTCCCAGTATCAATTGATGAAAGGGTGGGCTCTTGCGAGAAACGATATAAACGTCCATGGCGGGCGTCTCTGGTTGGCATTGCGCTGTCAAACAAACCATAACCGATCTTTGTGCAGCGGGCCACGTATGGCGGATGTCCAACACCTAACGCATGCACTGTATATTTTTCTGGTATGAGTGCTCGCAATAAGGAAAGCATATCCTCAACAAGCTGGCTGTTGCTATCCAACGGCCATCCTCCGTAACCATATCCGTCAAAACCGATCTCGAGCAGTTCATTAGCGCACTGCGTACGTAATTCAACAGACTGCCCGCCCTGAACAACGCCAAATAATTTCGGCTGTTTTTCTAAAGGGATCCCCTTTTCCCCCATCAACCGGTCAAACTCTTTGCGGCAGCGCCCTGCCCAGCGGATAGTGCGTTCAACAGAAGCGGTCTGCTCCTCAATAGGATCATTAATATGTGTGCAGTCATCCAGGCAAAATATGACATTTGAACCAAAACTTACCTGAAGCTGGATACATTTCTCTGGTGTGAGTAAGAATTTCCTCTTACTGTTTGACCGGTAATAAGAGATACCGTTATTGGTAAGACTGCCGAATTTTGCGTTTTGCCGGATCAGAGAATATGCTTGAAATCCGCCTGAATCTGTAAAGATCGCTTTCTTCCACCCGCTCATCTGATGAAGCCCGCCAAGTGATTTCACAGTACTCGTGCCGGGTTTTTGCATCAGATGAAAGGTGTTCATCACAACCGCTTCGACCCCGCATCCCTTGGTTGCTGACGCACTTAAATTTCGCACCTGGCCATAAGTGGCATCGGGTAGATATTGCGGGAGGTGAAGATCACCAATATTCAGGGTTAAATGTTTCGGATACGCCATACTGATCGAATTGTATCATTCACAGCATTAGCTTATTTGCCTACATAAAAATTGATGCTGCCTGTAGCGTAATCCAGTGGTTGGGGGTGTCTGGTTTTACAAAGAAGGGCCGCGTGCGGCTCTTGAATGGGCTGCCGCCTGTCCACCTGCCTTTTTTTGTGTGCTTATTCTTCAGCCAATCTAAAGCTGGCGCAGCGTTGGGGTGGTCCAACGTATCAAGTTCCTTTAATACCCGCAGCACGAGCAAGATATCCGTATGATAGAAAAGAGGAAAACTCAATTTGAACCACATTGGATGTATCTCCTCTTGATACGGGTAATTTGCGGAAAGCAGATCATTGTCTTCGATCAGGAATTGGATGCCGCGTTTAATTGCATTTTCAACCTCGGCACTGCGCTGGTTTTTCGGGATCAGCGCCAATCCATTTAGGTCTCGGACAACTGCCCATGCGCACGGCAGATCATAGTTATATCTGCATTTTCCCAGGCGGAGGATATCTTTGCAGACAACTCGGATCACATGCTGTACGGAACGATCGCCTAATCTTCCGCAATACAACTGATAGCGCAGCCAGTTTCCCCAAAAGCAGCCAAATAATCCTTCTTCCTCATCTTTGTAACTGTATGGAAAAGAAGAAATATTTCTGTTGAGCAAGAAGGCTGACCCCTTCTGCATGGCGGGGAATTCTGGTGGGACGGCTAACTCTGTCAGCAAGAACATCGTCCAGTGCGAACTGCGGTATTTGGGTGAGTAATCATGGCGGTTGGAGATCCAGAATCCCTTCGCATCCTGTTTGGAGAAAATCGCACTTACCGGATTTGAAATTGGGATAAGTGCCCTGGTAGATAAAACTTCAGGATCACTTGATGGCTTATGCAGCAGTTTGGTTAACGTCAGATACCTGATCGAGGGAGTCTGGCTGTTGAGCAGCCACGAGATGGTTTCTTGAGGGATGGAAGTGCTGCTGGAGAAAATTTTATCTTCCATCCCTTGATTATATATTAACGCTTGCGGAAGATCGCGCTGATCAGGATGATAAACCCGATCCCAATCAGAAACACTGGCCACAGCAGATTCACATCGAGTGCTAACCCAAACCAACCGCCAAATATCAAGAACCCCATCGCGCTGATTGCGATAAGTATCGATCCGCCAGTATCAAAATGAGGGCGTTCTCGTGATAATAAGCCAGCGATGATAATGCCTACACCCACAAATCCGGGGATCAGTGACCAGATATATGACCAGCTTGCCCAGTTGCCTGTGGTTGCCTGATAATATAAAATTCCGCCGATTCCACCGATCACACAACCCGGTATTGCCAACCCGCCGGTGCGAGTTAATAGTGCGGACAATAAGAATACACCGCCTAAACCTATAATAAAAAATGGCCAAGAAATATATCCAAAAATTTCAGGCATCAACTGTACCGCGAGAAAGAAACCGCCTAGTAAAATGAGGATTAATCCTCCAACCATGCCCCGTCTATTTTCCATTATCAATAAACCTCCAATATAAATATTTGTTTTTTGTTACATCTTCTTTACGAAAAACACTGAAAATAGTTGCATAAAAAAGAACCAGCAATTTAATCTGATTCATTAAATTCTAAGAATAGGGATGGGATGCAGGAAAATCCCGGATTCTGTTTATGTGATTATTTTTAGTGGGGATTGCCGTTCAATAAACTGCCGATAACAATAGATATGATCCCGGCAACGGCAGTTTTTATCCCGCTGATGATGAGATTCTCTTTAGAAATATTTCCAAGAAACACACCCAGCGTGAATAATGTGACAAGCGCCACACCCAACGTAGTGTAATATACGACTTGGATATTCGGAAAAATTCCGTAGAAGAAAAAAGGAATTAATACCAGCAGCGCGGCTAGAAATGGGGAAATACCATCAACAATTGACACAACAATTGCCGCGTAGCGCGATGCACGGCCAATACGGCTGCCGTTTAGATCTGTCAATGTGCTGCGGCTGAGTTCATCCAGGTCATGTTTACGTTCAGCAGATTCTGTGAGATAGGACCCCCATAATCCCGAAATGCCCATTGCAATGCTGGTGGATAAGCCGGTTGTGATGACAATGTTTGGTCTTGTAACCCCAGCGGCCATATTCCCCATCAACATACCGATGATCGTCAAAACGCCATCAAAGGCATTCATCACAAAATAACGCCTGGCTATTTCCCCCACATTGGCAATATCATTATACTGATTCGCCTGGTCCAGTATACGGCGAACCGGATTTTTACTTTTATCTTTGTCTTCCATATTGTTTTCTTAAATGGGGATTGATTAATTAACCTTGCAGGGTTTCCGCGTCGTCAATGATCTCTTTCCCCGCGACAACTTCATCAATCGAATGGATCGATGCGCCCATATCCTGGATAAGTGCCTCAACCTTTTTGTAATTGATGTTTTCACCTTCAACTGTGATCTTGGCATTCTCTACTTTCAGATCAATTTCTACGATGCTGATATTAACCGCTGAAACGCCATCAATTACGCTCATCATTTTTGCCATTTCAATAATGGTTGGCTCCATTGGTTTTAATGTATCCAGAACAACTCTTCGAATTTTTCCTATCATTATGCTATTTTTTCTCCATGGGGTGATTTATACCATATAAAAAGGTTGTGACTAATATGAAGTATAAGAGCAAATATCTGGGATTGTCGCTTGAAAGAATAAATGAAAGAAGAAACAATTTCATCTATAATATTTCCAGGAGTATTATTATGATGAAGTTAATCTATTCGCTTGCATTTTCTCTTGGCTTCACGGAGTGGAAATTGAAAGAAACACCGGTGGAAATATTCGAAACTGTAAAAGACATGAGAAAAGGGCACGCATTGGATTTGGGTTGTGGTGAAGGAGAACATGCAGTTGCCCTGGCAAATAAAGGATGGCAAGTTACTGGAGTGGATTTTGTACGCAAAGCCGTTGAAAACGCGAAAAACGCTGCTGAAAAATCGGGAGTTGCCGATAAAACAGAATTCCTTGTTGGAGATGTTGCCCAGTTGGAAAAATTGAAGCTTACGAGATTTGATATTGCGTTTGATATTGGCTGCTTTCATTTGCTAAATGAAGCTGATCAGGAAGCCTATATTACTGGTGTTTCTCATGTTTTGAAAAGAAGCGCAGTTCTTCTTCTGTATGCCTTCACCCCCCGAAAACAGGGCAGGAGAGAAGTTGGCTTTTATCCTGCAGAAATGGAGGGAAAATTCTCTAAGTTTTTCACCCTCCAAAAAAGTGAAGAAAGAACTTACTGGCGGTTTCCAGCAAACTGGTATTGGCTTAGGCGAAAATGATTTTGTTGGATTGAAGATTTTATAGTCAAAATAATTTGATTGGATAACTAACTGCTGAAAATTATTATAAAACCCAAACTCGCATGATTTCCGCAAGTTTGGGCTCGATATTAATAGAAGTACCTATTACCGATATGCATCCCAGCCCATATTCGTGACCTGCGCAATCACGGGCTCAAGGCTTTTTTTAGATGAAAAGAAGCGTAGCTTATCGATGTTCACTGCTTTCAGGTCTGCCAGCTTCCCGATGCGTATCTGGCGGAACCAGGGATCATATACTTCTATGTCCTTCGGGACGCGTTTTGTGCGCGCGAAGTGCTTGCTCTTCAGGTACACGGCTTTCTCTTCTGGCCGGATATCCACCAATACTGTATGTGTCAGCAGATAATTTCGTTTGAAACCCTCCTCATCGCTTTGGCGGATGAAGAACTCCCAGACGGCCGCGAATCCCTCGTGGGTTTTATCGCTTTTCTCGATTGTCAGGTATTGGTTGATCTCCCCTTCCATCGGAAAACAATCCAACAGCGCATCACGCAGTTCGTCAATCGGAACGGCTGTACCTACGCCTTCCACCTTTTTTGGTCCAAATATTTTCTTGAACATGGGTAACTGCTCCTATTGCAATAATTTATTTTCTTATATCAGTATATATTATTTTAAAATGGGCGGAATAATAAGTTTCACTCTTTTTTGAGGGGGATAAAACTCAATAACAGGGCGATCAAACTGAAAGCTGCGGTGGAGATTCCATACAAAAAAGATGAGGGCATAGATAACAAAGTGCTGCCGAACGTGGGGCCAATAATTTGTGAAACATTATCTGCCGCTGTGCTTAATCCCATCATTTCACCCTGGCGCTCTTTTCCAACAGATTTGCTCATCCTGCCGCTCATGACAGCGAATGTACACGCCGCCGCGAAACCAACCAGCACGAAAATGACCATGTATTCCCAGAGTTGATCGACAAAGATCAGCCAGGTATAGGCAGCGAGAAACGTGATAAAGCCAATTAGAACAGTTTTTTTGTCCCCAAAATTTTTCAGCATGGGTGAAAATATCAGAAATCTTACCAACAGTTTGATCAATCCCATTGAAGAGATCATCCACCCGATTTCAGCGACAGACAGATCAAAGCGCTGAGCGACAAAGATGGAGACTGTGGTGATAAATATGAAAAAAGAGATATTGTTGAACAAATTCTGAATGAGTAGAAGGCGCGGATCGTGCTGTTTGAGAAGAGAAAAAGAGATCGCTTTTTTCTTTTCGAAGGCAGACAATTCAGATGCGGATGCAGTACCTGTCAGGCGGGGGTTGCTTTCTTTAAATATATATATGGTGATCAAAATCGTCATCAAAGATAACCCTGCGCCAAACAAGCCGGGTCCCAATATTCCGAAACCAGAAAGAAGCCCGCCGATTCCAGGGCCAATCAGGTTGCCGACTGTCCATGCCACGCCAATATTGCTCATTTCTTTGCTGCGTTTTTCTGGCGGGACAATATCCCCCACCACAGCTTTCGCGATCGGATAATTTCCGCCAAAAACACCATCTACGATTCGCGAGATAAATAACATCGTTAAATTGGTGGAAAATGCCATGATGATGAAACCGGCCAAAGTTCCAAACTGGCAGATCAGCAAAATGGGTTTGCGTCCGTACTTATCTGATAATGAGCCCCAAATCATATTGCCGAACAAGCTAAAGAAAGAATTTGCGGAAAGCAGCAGCCCGACCTGGAACAAGGAAGCCCCAAAATCTGATGTGAAGCGTGGCAGGTATGGGATCAGGATCGAGAATCCAATGATATCGATAAAGGTGCTGATCCACAGAGGGATTAGTGATCCATATTCATATTGTTTAATTTTGGATTTGAGGGTTTGTGAGAGTTTGATCATTTGGTAATGCGTCCTCTGTGTTTTTGCAATTAATTCACTGATTTATACACGATAAAACCAGTATATTAAATTTTCGTGTTATTTGATGCTAAAAAGCTGGATTCATTTTTTCTTGGCGATCAATTCCGGGCGAAAAGCAGGCACGGGTCCCTGGAAAGGGGGCTTATTTTTCGCGCGGGTGTTTTTCATGCCCATGTAATGAATAGCGAGGGGTGGGCAGTAATTAAAGCAGCGCATACAGTACACACATTCTCCGCCGTGAACAGGTAGTCCATCCTGCATGTCAATATTTCCAACCGGGCAGATTTGCGCGCAGCGCTCGCAGGAGGTGCAGGCATTGGAGTCAACCGACCAGAATTTTCTGCCCCAATCATGTACCAGCCGGAAAGGACCTCGCTGTATCCATGCGGAAGCGGCATGTATCCAATGATTATGCTGGCGGTAATCCTCGTCGTTTGCGATCTTCTTGCACAGATCATTGATCTTCTGAGAGCATTTTTTCAACTGCGGTTTGAATGAATTGGTATCAGAGGAATATGGAAGGGGAAAAATGGGCAGGGCAATATTACTGGGCATGTTAAATTCAACCGCCCACCGGATGCAGTATCCCTTCTCTTCCAATTCTTTATTCAGAAAATTGATTCCATCTCCTGACCAGGCCATTTGGGTGACAAAACCCAACACAGGCTTCTGCGTTTTTTGTCTGGGGAGAGCATCAAGAAAATCATGGAAAATGCGGGGAGCGTCCGACCCGTATATAGGGAACCCCAACCCGATCAGCGATGATTTTTCAATCAGACCGGCTGTTTTTTTTATGGTTAGTTGCTCGATAGAATACGCGTTTGCGTTGAATCCGTGTGATACCAATTCTTTAGCAATTTGCTCACTTGCCCACCAGGTGTTGCCCGTGCCTGAAAAATAGAAGATACTGATAGTCGGCTTTTTCATAAACCTCTATTCTAAACTAAAAAATAGGCAAAACCTCTCTTATGGCTGGCTGGGTCATACGTTCTTCTAATAAGGTTTATTTCCGGTGAGTTTGATGGCGTTTTCCAACATATTATTGACAATTTATTTATCCTCTTCATATGTTGAATTGCTATCATATCTAATAAGGATAAATAATATGGGAGGTTTCTATGAATCTTGAAAAATATACGCGAAAATCGCAGGAAGCGATCATCGCTGCCCAACGGTTGGCACAGGATCGCAACCATCAAAGTATTGAACCGGTTCACATGCTGCTGGCTCTACTCCAGCAGGATCAGGGTGTTGTCCTGGCTATTGTGACTAAAGTTTCTGGTTCCTCGCTCGCATTATGCGATGAATTAAAGGTGGAACTCGATCAACGGCCCAAGGTCAGCGGAGCAAATATGGATGTGGGCCTGTCTCGTTCGGCTGCAGATGTGCTCCAGGCCGCTGAACGGTACGCCAAAGGCATGCAGGATGACTACGTCTCTACCGAGCATATTCTGCTTGGCCTGGCCGACTCCCCAGAAAGCACACGTCTGGCGCAATATGGCCTGACCAAAGATGCAATTTTATCTGCGCTGAAAACCATTCGCGGCTCGCAGCGCGTGACCTCGCAGGACCCCGAATCTACCTATCAAGCGCTTGAGAAATATGGGCGCGACCTGACCGCGATGGCACGCCAGGGCAAACTCGACCCTGTCATCGGACGGGACGAGGAGATTCGCCGGGTGATACAGATTCTTTCACGGCGCACCAAGAACAACCCCGCTCTAATTGGCGAACCGGGTGTTGGCAAGACGGCGATTGCCGAGGGATTGGCGCAGCGCATTATTAATGGGGATGTGCCGGAAGGTTTGAAAAAGAAGCGTCTCATCCAGTTGGATATGAGCGCGTTGATCGCCGGAGCCAAATTCCGCGGTGAGTTCGAAGAACGCCTTAAAGCTGTTTTAAAAGAAATCACTGAGTCACAAGGCGAAATCTTGCTCTTTGTGGACGAAATGCATACCGTCGTTGGTGCCGGAAAAGCAGACGGAGCGATGGACGCGGGCAACATGCTCAAACCCATGTTGGCGCGCGGTGAACTGCATATGATCGGCGCGACTACGCTGGATGAGTATCGAAAATACATTGAAAAAGATGCGGCGCTGGAACGCCGCTTCCAGCCGGTGTTAATTGAAGAACCAAGTGTCGAAGATACCATCAGCATATTGCGCGGCCTCAAAGAACGCTATGAAGTCTTTCATGGTGTGCGTATCACCGACCCAGCTGTGATTGCCGCTGCGTCTCTCAGCCATCGTTACATCTCCGACCGGCAACTGCCGGACAAGGCCATTGATTTGATCGACGAAGCCGCTGCCCGCTTGCGTACCGAGATCGATTCCAAGCCGCAGGCGCTGGATGAAGTGGACCGCCAGATCATGCAGTTGGAAATCGAGCGTGAAGCACTTAAGAAAGAAAAAGATAAGGCTTCCAAAGAGCGTTTATCTCGGATTGAGAGAGACATCGCGGATTTAAAAGAACGCTCCAATGAATTGCATATTCGCTGGGAGAATGAGAAATCCGCAATCCAGGATCTGCAGAGTATCAAAGAGAAAATCGAGCAGACGCGCGCGGAAATTGAACGCGGTGAACGCGCGAATGACCTGGAAAAAGTTGCCCGCTTGCGTTACGGCACCCTGCGCGAGTTGGAAGACAGGCTGGTTGAAGGGGAGGGGCGCATCAAGCAGCTGCAGGGGGAGGACGCGCTTCTTAAAGAAGAAGTGGATCCGGAAGAGATTGCCCAGATCGTCTCACGCTGGACAGGAATTCCCGTCTCGCGTTTAGTTGAGGGTGAGACTGAAAAACTGATTCACATGGAAGAGCGCTTGCATGAGCGTGTCATCGGCCAGGACGAGGCCGTGAAAGTAGTCTCAAATGCGGTGCGGCGCTCCCGTGCCGGGCTGCAGGACCCCGACCGTCCGTTGGGCTCATTCATCTTCCTCGGTCCGACTGGCGTTGGAAAGACGGAGTTGGCGCGTTCTCTGGCGCACTTCCTGTTCGATGATGATCGGGCCATGGTGCGGATTGATATGTCTGAATATCAGGAAAAGCACACCGTCTCGCGCCTGGTTGGTGCCCCGCCCGGATATGTGGGCTACGACGAAGGAGGCCAGTTGACTGAAGCTGTCCGCCGCCGCCCATATAGCGTGGTGTTGTTTGATGAGATCGAGAAAGCCCACCCTGAAGTTTTCAATGTACTGCTGCAAATGCTGGATGATGGCCGTATGACAGATGGCCAGGGGCGCACGGTGGACTTCCGCAACACGGTCGTCATTATGACTTCCAATCTGGGAAACCAACTGTGGGATGGCGGCCGTACGGTCACGCGGGATGAAGTCACGCAGGTTTTGCAGGACCACTTCCGCCCCGAGTTTCTAAACCGCATTGATGAGATTGTCATCTTCCATCCATTGGGCAGGGAACATCTGGCAGGCATTGTGGATATCCAGCTAAAGCGCGTCAGCCATCTACTGGCGGATAAGGGCTACCATCTCGATGTCAGTGATGCCGCCCGCAAATACCTGGCGGAAGTCGGCTATGATCCAGACTTTGGCGCCCGTCCGCTCAAGCGCGCCATTCAACGCGAACTGCAGGACCCGCTGGCGCTCAAGATATTATCCGGCGAGTTCAGCGAAGGCGATACCATCCGCGTGGACAGCGGAAAAGATGAACTGGTCTTCTCAGTCGTCAAGCCGTTCGTAGAAGAGGAATAACCTTCGTACACATAAACAGAATTCATGCGCCCCGTAGATGAAACGCCTATGGGGCGCTGCTGCTTAAAATGCCAACGTCAGGGAAAACGTCCTCCCTACTCGCCTGTCATCCTGAGGTCAAAGACTGATTGCGAAGCACACCCGAAGGGGTGCGGATCCCGGCTCATTAAACACGCAAGCTTCAATTGCATAGAATGATACATCACATCTATTCGTCATCCTGAGCAGCGCGAAAGATCTCGGCCTGCATTCAACAACCTCTAAAAAACATGGAATCCGATGGTGACTTGTCAGGTCTTTTGCTTTTTTGCTTATAAGGTCTTTTATTGCCAAGACCTCACGGATATGAACCGTGCACTCTAACCAGCTGAGCTACGCGCCCAAGAAATCCTATTATACCAAAATCACGTCACCCCCATCCATCACCGTCTATTTGGGCAAATTCAATTTAAAACCCAAACTTAGGACGGCTTCAGATTCTTGATAAATTTCTTGATCAGCTTGTTTGCCCAATCGTAATGGCTCGAAGTGCAGGAAACAGTGTAACAACCTAACGAAGTAGAACCAGTCCAGGCATAGCGCTTTTTTGTGAAGAGTTCCTCGTTTGTATGGGAATTAATAATCTCTAATACCTTGGAATGGGATTCCTTGAAGTTCTCCAGAACCTCATTCAGAGAAGTATCCATATACTTCTGATAAATGCTTTCATTAAGTGCTGGTGTGGTTTTCCATGTGTATCCCGGCGAAGGCATCTGTGGTTTTTTACCGGCCATTCCTTCCATGTACCAGGTCATATACAGGTTATGCCAGGCATACAGGTGAGCGAAGATGTCCTTGATGCTCCATTGTTCACAGGCGCCAGGCTTCAAAATGACTGTTTCCGAAAGTGGTTCAATAAGTGATAACAATTTCTCGAATTCCTCATGGCTAGCTTCCAGCAGTTCTTCTTTTGTTTTTGGTCTCGGCATATAAGTATTATATATCCCGGCAGTGGTGATATTTGGGTGATTTTTCTAAAATAAAACAATTAAAAAACACCAGATCGCGAGGAGTCTTGTCCACAGCCTACGCGGCTTCCAATTCGGTCAAGCTCACCCCCGGCGCTTTGGCCTTGCGCTTGTACACCGCCCCGATCAGCCCTCACTTATTTTTGGAGCGGAAAGAATATCAATTACCTCAAAATAAAAAATAAAACAGAAAGAAGGCGCCACTATTCTAAAGAAGAGCGGTGTAATAAAAGTACTAAAACGATAAGGTTTGTGTCAGAGTATTTCGTTAAGGTGTTAAAATTCCATGATGTGTAAGAATTCAAAATAGGCAGGCCATCAATGTAACTTGTTGAGGAGATAGGAATCTCGAAGATTTTGCCTGTTTATTAAATCTGGAACAACAGTGTGAAATAATGAGTCTTGAAAAAAATCAGTACGGGCGCAACTATTACGAAGGGATGTTTGCCAGATCATCACGTAATTCCCAAAGGAACAGAAACCGTTTGGAAGTGATCCTGAGCAGCAATAGAGGTGGGACGCTGCTGGAAATTGGCTGCGGGAAAGGTGAGTTTCTTCAGCTGGCTGCAAGACATTTTCAGGTCGAAGGTATTGATATTTCAAAATATGCCGTTGATTCTTCAAATCATATATTAAATGGCAGGATTAGGAGAGAGAACATTGAACACAGCCACCTGCGGGCTAATGCATACAATATTATCGCAGCATTCAATGTTCTGGAGCATCTAGGCAATCCACATCCTGCAATCCAGAAGATTTACAACGCGCTGGTAAATGGTGGTCTCTTCATAGGTTCAGTCCCACATAATGCCACCCCGATTGGTAAGGCATTCACCGCACTCACTAATATCTTTGATCCGACGCATTGTTCCACCTATCCACCACATTGCTGGGATCTCCTATTTAAAACAATTGGGTTTAAGAAAATCAGCTACTTTGGCGAGGTACTGCTGGGAAAGAACCTCAACGCGTATCTTCGGCACAGGTATTGGAAGTTTTTGTCTCTTAACATGATGTTCCTGTGTGAAAAGTGAAATATGCCTAAGCGCTTTTATCATTAGGCAAAAACACAATCTCATTCAGATTCCCATGCGTTCCCAACGTACCATTCCCCGCCTGTCATCCCGAGGTCAAAGACTGATCGCGAAGCACACCCGAAGGGGTGAGGATCCCGGCTCATTAAACACGTAAGCTTCAATTGCATAGAACGATACATCACATCTATACGTCATCCTGAGCAGCGCGAAGGATCTCGGCCTGCATTCAACAACCTCAAAAAAACATGGAATCCGATGGTGACTTGTCAGGTCTTTTGCTTTTTTGCTTATAAGGTCTTTTGTCATCACAATACAAGCGGCTGATATTAAATAGAAAGTGGGCGCGGAGTGACTCGAACCCACGACCTCACGGATTATGAAATGATTCCAGTAAGGATATAAATCCTTGCTTTTTGTCTATACCTTTATATATAATATTATGGAAGGGAACCAACAAGAAATACTTTTTATTTTGAATAATATCTTGTTTTTATATAAATATTTTTTTAATTAAACTTATACAATAAGTTTATCGCTAACTAGAAAGAGGGAAATAATGGATTTTATTGATATTATAGGTCAAGCAGGATTTGAAGTAATTGCTAGTTTGCTCTTGGGTGTAATTTCGATATTAATATCGCCATTTTTTCGTAAAGTGTATAGGAGGTTTTTTAAATTATCACGACGAAAAAGTGTATCTGAAGAAAGTTTTAGTGAGAAATTATCAAATTTAACAAGAAATCTTAATGATTCGTCATTAGAGATAGATAATGTAATAAATGAAATCTCAATAGTGGCAATTGAAAGAGGAAAGACAATTAATAAACTCCAAGAGGAATTACAAAAATTAGAGAATAAAGAGGAAGAAGTCAAGAATAGATTGCAGGATTTAAAGGATGTTCCAATTCCTGTCGCAGAACATTTTTCCGAAATAATCGAATCTCGAGATAAAAAAAGTGCACTTCGCGATTACCTTCTTTTTGTTGCTGGAGTTGTTGTAAGCGCTTTGGTCACAATCTTATTAAAAATTTAGGTATTTAGAAAAATGGCCAATCATTTTTCTCTTTAATGATTTTTTCCCTGAAAAGGGTAATTTGTTTCTCCTTTTGTCAAAAAAAAATAATTTCCGGATCGTCTAAATTAAAGAATTAGATTAATAAGTATCTATTAGTGATCGAAATTGGAAATTCGATTCACGTGCCCTTTGGGTGAAAGACATGTAAAGTACAATTTAGGTTAAGTGGAAAATTTTTACCACATACCTGGCCTATAAGGACCTGGCTTATATTCCAAACCATAAACTGTAGTAGCAAGTTCTGTCATTAGATAAAACATAACATTTTGTACATCTTGGCAAAATCTTGAACAAGTTAAATTTATCTCTTGTATTGGCCATTCACCAATTATTTTCTCCAAAAGCGTAGATCCATTCAGGAAGTCAGGATAAACCATATCTCTATGAACTAGGCTGTTG
>CBDAFG010000111.1:0-15719 GCA_965195205.1 uncultured Pelolinea sp.
TCGAATATTACAATTACCTAAGGTTGCACTCAAGTATCGGTTATAAGACACCTATGGAAGTCCTTGAGCAGGCTTTGTTTCATCACAGGAGACCACACTATATATCTTGCTAAGTGGTACTAAAAATGGGGTGCACCTCAATATTATATTTTTGAGTCACGCGGTCAGTGAGTTTTAATATCCGCTCAGGGATCTGGTAGCCATCCTGCGCATCGATGACATAAACGAGAAGGTCTTTGATTTTTTTAAGTCCGTAGGCATCAAACTGGTCGATGTAAAAAGGTGGGTTATATGGAGCCATAATAACCGGCTGTGGTTCAAACCCTTCAACCACAGCGCCCCATTCTTGCGAGACAAAACTCCAGGGACCGCGCATTGTGTTCATTCCCTGTTCATGCAGCCAAACGCGCGCGGCATCCAGAAGTAACCTGGAAGCAGTTTCATCGGGCGGGCATTCGTAATATCCAAATAACCCGATTGGTTCTCCCCAGAATTCATTCGCAAGGGTGTCAATGAAGGCGGCGATCCTGCCGACTACTTTCCCGTTATCCTTCAATAAAAATAGCATGAAATTGCAGTGGTCAAGATATGGGTTCTTAGCAGGTTTGAACTGATTGTGCAGTTCGTTTTTTAATGGCGGCACCCACATCGGATCGGATTGGTATATCTTGAAGGGCAGGTTGATGAAATCATTTAAATCTTTTTTTGTGGCTGATGGATATATTTTCATGTTGCACTCATCTTCGATGTTGTATTTAAAATTATATAATAACTGAAAGATCCTATTGGTTGTTGGTGTGTTTTAAAAAAAGAATTTGGAACAGCGATTGCTGAAAAGGGATAAAGTTCAAATGATCTTGCGATCGTGCAATTATCCACTTCGTTGGTATGGAGGTTGGTGCTATTATCTTTTGGAACCCATGTCATTTCAGAAAAAAGGAATGGAGTTTTTAATCATCCCCGACAAGCATAAAAATGATAGAATATCTATTCAAAGGGACAATTATTTATGCATTATCAATTCCCGGGTTTTACGATAGCGTATGTTGTTTCAACAGTGCTTTGTTTTATATCTGCTGGAATGGCCTGGAAGCGGCGGATCAGTTCAGGCAGTATTCCGTTCGTTTTAATAATGTTGTCTTTAGCTATATGGAGTTTTGCTTCGATCTTTGAAGCGGGGGCAATGACAGTCAATGGAAAGATCTTCTGGTCAAAATGTCAGTATTTTGGTATTACAACAGTCTCTCCGCTTTGGATAATATTTTCGGCAGAATATGCAGGTAAAAGTAAAATCTTAACCGATAAAACCCGGTGGATGATTTGGGTCATCCCCCTTGCGACATTGTTTTTGGCATTAACGAATGAATTACATCACTTGATCTGGACCGATGTTTCTGTGATATCGGATGTGTTTCATCTGGGTTATTACACACATGGGGCTGCGTTTTTTATATACACGGTTTTCAGCTATGTGTGCCTTCTTGTCGGAACGATATGGCTGGTCAAAAGTTTCTTGAAAGGCCAGAAAAACCGCCGATTACAAACGAAATTTTTCGTTATCGCGGTTATTATTTCTTGGACTGCCAATTTTTTATATATTCTGAAAATAATCCCGATACCTGGGCTTGATATCACCCCCTTGTCATTCAGTTTAGTCGCGTTGGTTATGCCTTGGAGCATTTCGCGCTATAAGTTGTTTGATCTCGTGCCGATCGCCAGAGATACATTGCTCGGCAGTATGGTAGAAGGGGTAATCGTGATTGACACGAAAGGCATTATTTTAGAGATAAACCCCGCCGCTTTAAATATTATTGGCTATGATGGACCACAACCAATAGGACAGATAATTTGGGGGATATTTAGCGAATATGAAGAAATGATTGAGCAATTTAGAGGCAAGACTGATTTACAGGTAGAAGTGGAAATACCGGGAGATCCACCAAGAATAATCGATCTACGCATCACATCAATTAATGAAGAAGAAAAAACCTTCGGCCAACTGATTGTTATTAGAGATATTACAAAGAAGAAAGAGGCGGAAAAGACCGAAAAAGATCAGCGAGATTTCGCGGAAGCGCTGGCTGATACGGCTGCTGTTATCAACAGTTCATTAGACTTGAATGATGTGCTGGATAGGATCTTAGAGAATGTGGCGAAAGTAGTACCGCATGACGGAGCCACTATTGTTTTGGTTACTGACCAGGGAACTGCCAAATTTGCAGCGGTAAAAAAGTCAGATAAATACGGTTCTATGGAAACTATCCTTTCTCTTGACCTTGACGTAATGGAAATGACAGATTTTAAGGAAATGTCTGAAACGCGTAAGCCAAAAATAATCGCGGATACATATAAAGACAGTGATTGGGAGCATAATATTGAAGAGTCCAAATGGATCCGATCGTATTTAGGTGCGCCTATTTTTCGCCAGGACGAATTGCTTGGTTTTATCAATTTGGACGTTGGCATGCCTAACTTTTTTCAACCCGAACATGCTGAGCGGTTGGCGATATTCACAAATTACGCGGCAACAGCGATCACAAATGCAAAGCTTTATTCTGAAACCAGATTCCGGGCGGAAGAAATGTCTATTCTCTATGAGGTCAGCCTGGCGATTGCCGCGGGCGTTGGTTTAGAAAAGACAACTCAGGCGGTCTTTCGGCGGCTCCAGAAGGTAATCCCGATTGATCTTTTTTTCCTGGCATTATATGAACCAACGGAAAAGAAAGTGTCTTATTTTATGTATCAGAAAAATGGGAAGCGGATTGAAATTGAACCTTTTTATCTGATGCAAAAACCCTCCCTCACGCGATATGTGACCCAGAAAAAGGAGACGATTTGTATCGCTGATTTCAAAGCGGAAGATGCTGAAGTAAAAGAAGATGAAGTGATCAGAGTACCTGGATATGACATCCGCACATTCCTTGGTGTTCCGCTGATCCTCAGGGGCGAGGTGACAGGTGTTCTCTCGGTGCAGGCATCTCATCAAAATGCATATAATGCGAACCAGATCCGGTTGGTGGAAACAATTGCCCAGCAAACCAGCATCGCTATGGACAACGCTAAATTATTTGAAAAAATGCAGGAAATGGCGATCACTGACAGCCTGACCGGGCTCTACAATCGACGCTATTTTTATATGATCATTGACAATGAATTTGAACGTGCTAAACGTTATCAAACCCCCTTATCGTTGATCATGATGGATATTGATCATTTTAAAACGGTCAATGATGAATTTGGACACTTGGTGGGAGATGATGTCCTGCGGTCTATGTCAGAGATATGCGAGAAACTTCTCCGCCAAACGGACAATATGTTCCGTTATGGAGGTGAGGAATTTATGATCATCTTGCCGGGGACTAAACAGGAAGAAGCGTTTAATGTCGCTGAACGCATCCGCAGCACTATTGAAGAGGCTGTAATAAAAACGAAAAAAGGAAGCGTGAAAATCACTGTAAGCATTGGTGTGTCTGAGTATGGGGAGAACTATTCCGAACCGAGCGAATATATTGAATCAGTGGACCGAATCATGTATGAGGCGAAGAAAGTTGGCAGAAACAATGTGTGCGTGTTTTCTAAAGAATAATAGCGTATTAAAAATGCCCTCTTGATTTACCAGAAAAGAATTATCCAGATTCTTATCGCGGAAGCGATAAGTTGTAGGATTTAAGATAGTTCATATAAAGCCTTATCAGTAGATTGCAATATTGCTCTTGCGTATTTAGTTATTAAATAAGAATAATATCAAAAAATTAAATAAAATAAGCAAAGCAGGTTGTTAATATGAAAAAATATAAAGCTGTAATTTTGGGCGGGGGGCCTTCTGGGCATTCAGCCGCAGTACGGATTTCACAATTAGGCGGTAAAGTTGCAGTGATTGAGCGGGACTTCATTGGCGGGATTTGCACGAACTGGGGCTGTACTCCATCCAAGTCAATGATTGAGTCCGCAAAAGTTGCACGGATAGTAGCGGACAGCGAGAAATATGGTGTGACAGTCAATGATTTCATAATTGATTTTTCACGAGTGGCTGACCGCAGAGATGCAGTGGTTAAGCAAACGCGGAACTTTGTGACTGAATTACTGAATAATAACAATGTGGATATTTACCAGGGGAAAGGGGGGATCAATCATGCTCATCCAACCTGTTCAGAGATCATCCGGTCAACGCTTGACCTGGCGTTGGATAAAGCAGTAGATTTTTATATATAAGAGAACTGAGATTTTTTAAGATAACAGGCACCTGTAGTTAATATAGCAGGTGCCTTGAATTTTTTAATATCCCAATGTTTTGTGATTTTCTATTAGAATATCAGCACATGAAAATTGTGAAAAGCGGTTTGATTTTAATAGTGCTGCTAATATCTGCGTGCCAGCAAGCGGCGGGGATGGAAACGGTAACACCCGCTCCTGTTGATAATCATGGGGATATGGGCACAGCGGTTCAGTACGGAGAAGCAGAATATATTGAATCTGTGCGAGTGATTTATCTTCCTGCCTGGCCTGAGGAAATACAGATTATTGTAAATGGTTTCTTACCTGATGGCTGTACGGAAATATATATGATCGAACCCGTTCGCAATGAGAATGGATATTCCGTTAAGATCTACACGAAAAGAGAAGTTGGAGTTGTGTGTACGGAGGCGCTTGAACCTTTTGAGGAGGTGTTCGTACTGGATACACGCGAACTTGGCAGCGGCAATTACAGTGTCTTTGTGTACGGGAAATCCACAGATTTTTCATTAGAAATACCTGCTGATTCTGATGATGTGGGTGGTTGATAAAATAATTATATATTTGCATGGAGTGCAGGACAATGGGAAAATCAGCAATACTAATATGTATTACGCTACAAGTATTTTTTATAAGCTGCGCTCGAATGCCGCTGCTATCAAGCATTTTTGATTCATCAACGGAAAATGGCGCAGGTGAAACAGCATTAAGGGATGATTTTTCTGATTCAAAAAGCGGTTGGGAACACATCCAAATTGATGAGGGAACGGCAGGATATGTCGGAGAAACATACCAGATCACAGTTAAATTGCCTAATACAGATATATTTACGACGTATAGCAGGATGTTTGTGAATAGCGAAATCACTGTTAGGGCAGCCAAAATGAGGGGTTCAGATAATAATAATTTTGGATTAATCTGTAGATTTCAGGATTCAGAAAATTTTTATGCTGGGCAGATAAGCAGCGACGGCTTGGCCGGGATATTTAAGATTGAAGATGGTGAATACCAGTTATTAGGCCATCAGAGCATGGTGCCTGTCCCTGCAATCATGGGCGGCGGCGGGGAAAATGAGATCTGGTTTGAGTGTGTTGAAACTACACTATCACTTGCAGTTAATGGTGAATTTGTTGATAGCCAAAGGGATGCTACGTTCAAATCTGGCGAGATCGGATTAATCGCTGGCACTATAGATGGAAATATGGGTGTTTTCCAGTTTGACGACCTTACAGCGTTCCCTAGATAAGTATTGTAATTGGGGCAGATAGAAGGTTGAGGAAATGATGGAACAAAAGAAAACATTTCTCCTTTCAGGCTTAATGTTAATTTTATTGGGGATCAACGCGTGTGTACCGCAAACTGAAATTCCCGCTGAGGAGCCCGAGGAAGCGCCCGGCATCATCCGCTTTACAGAGACACCGAGGATATGGGCGACGATTGCACCTGATAATGTAGCTACACCATCACCAACGCCTACAGTGAGACAGATTAGCGCTCAACTGCAGGGTCGCATTGCTTTTCAGTCAGACCGTGATGGCAGCTTGGAAATATATGTGATGAACGCTGATGGCACCGCGGTTAGCCGATTGACTAATAATCCCGCGGTAGATGTATTCCCTGATTGGTCACCAAATGGGGATAAGATCTCTTTCACGTCTGATCGGGATGGTTCCCCGGACATATTTATCATCAACCCTGACGGAACGAATCTGACTAAATTGACAAATGCAGCCGCTAACGACGTGTTGCCTTCCTGGTCTCCAGATGGTGAGAAAATTGCATTTGTTTCAGACCGTGATGGGAATGATGAAATTTACACGATACGAGCAGATGGAAAAGACCCCGTTCGCTTGACAAATGAGCCTGCTCAAGATTTGTTCCCAGATTGGTCTCCAGATGGAGAATGGATTGTTTTTACCTCTACCAGAGATGTTAATTCGGAAATCTATAAGATAAGAACAGATGGGGGAGAATTAACCCGCCTTACAGATGACCCCGCGGCGGATTCTAATCCCGTTTGGTCTCCAGATGGAACGCGCATTGCTTTTATTTCCAGGCGGGATGGGTTTGCTAATTTATTTTTGATAAATACAGATGGGTCAAACTTGATTCAACTTACCCATTACAAATCCATTGTTGAAGTACCTTCCTGGTCTCCTGATAGTCAGATGATCGTGTTTGCTTCTGATATGGAAGGAAATCGCGATCTTTTTATCATCAGTGCAAATGGCGCAGGATTGAACCGATTGACTGATCTTCCCCAGGAAGATTTTTACCCATCCTGGTCGCCGCAGCTTGGTTTTTTGGAAACATCTCTACCAGAACCAACCGCGGCACCTGAGGGTGTGTGTGTCAATTCGGAAGATTCGTTATATGGGTTTTCACCTGAAAACCCTATCAAAATTGGGTTCGACCCGCGTGACGAGGGTACCACAGAAAGCGCGTGTCTGCCGTGGCTTTTGGGTCCGCAGGGCCAGGCAATTAAAACAAGCCTGCTTGATGAAATACGGGTGAATGGCAGTAAATTATGCAAAGTCTCAGTTACGTATGAGGATCAAGATACAGCTGGTGTCTTATATTTTGATGTTTATAATTACGAACAACCAAAAGCCCCTTGGGGATATACCTGTGGGTCACCGCTTGAATATTTGAAAGCGGTTACTGCTGCGCTGTATTAAATTATCCAATCCGCAACCTGATGTCATTTTTCACGTATATAAAAAGAAAAATGGAGTGTTAATGATGAAAAGACTTTATAGAAATAAATCAGACGTAATGATTGCTGGCGTGTGCAGCGGTTTAGCAAAATATTTTGATGTGGATCCAACTGCGATCCGATTGGCTTTCGTACTTCTGTTATTTATCGGATTTGGTGGATTATGGATCTACCTGGTTTTGTGGATCATAATGCCGCTGGACCCGGGTGAGGAAAGTGGTGCTGTGGAAGTTGAACTAGCACAAAAAACACCAACGGTCAAAAAAGTTGAAGTGAACAAGCAGCCAACTGCGAAAGCGCCGGCAATGAAAAAAGAGCCTGTGAAGAAACCAGCCGTGAAAAAACCAGCAGTAAAAACGACTTCTAAGAAAAAGCCCACAGCTAAAATTGACCAGGTGGAAGAGAAGAAATAATAAAGAGAAAGTCATTGGAAATTTCCAATGACTTTCATAATAAACTCATTTGTTGTTTTTCTTTTGCTTTTCTTGATACATGCGTTCATCAGCCAGTTGGAATACATCTGTCAGTAGATCGCCTTTATAGGCAGTTCCGTACCCCGTTGAAATGCTTAATGGTATGTTCTTGGCGTTTGATTGGTTGTGGAGAATTACCTGATCAAGCACGCGTTGGTTAATTTGTTTTATAAGATTTGCGTCGACATTGGGCAGTAAAATTGAAAATTCATCCCCGCCAATTCGCGCGATCACATCTTCTGAACGAAAACATTTCTTGAAGATATTTGCGATATTCTGCAATGCGAGATCCCCTGCATGGTGCCCATGCAGGTCATTTATCTCTTTGAGGTTATCCATGTCGCCGATCAGGATGCTGATGGGGCGCAACCTGCTTTTTTCCATTCGCGCCATTTCTTCTTCAAAGAAAACGCGGTTATATACATCTGTCATCATGTCGTGCAGACTGATGTAGGTAAGCCGATCTTCAGTTAATTTTCGTTCTGTGATGTCCACGTTTGAGAAAAGGATTCTATCCCAACTCTCCTCAGACCCTGGGAGAACTGTAAGTTTGGCGATCACGTACAGTTTTTCCCCATCCAAATTTTTATATACCATTTCCTTTTCCAATGTGGTTTTTCCGTCCAATAAAGAGCAAATGGTATTTATTTGTTCTTTACGAGATTCATCACTCACAATTGAGCCAAGGTTTGCCTGGAGGTCTGCCTTGTCTTTCGCGTGGAATAAAATCAATGAAGCCGCATTCAGGGATATTATCTTTCCAAGCTTGGACATTGTGAAAAATTCATCCGGGTGTTCTTTTAGGAATTCACGGATATCCTTTCCTGATTTATTCTGCATTTCCAGCACCCACCGTTTTTTATCTGAAAAATCTTGTAACCACAGTGCGACTGGAGAATCTTGAAACAATCGCCGAAATCGTTCTTCGCTAATTTGAAGCTCTTCTGTGGCAAGTTTTTCAACGGTGATATCGCGATAAAGGCCCAGTACGCCGATTCGTTTGCCATCAATAATAATTGGCTCGCCCAATATTTCAACATCGACAAGCGTTCCATCCTTGCGCCGGCGCTTACCAAATTCACGCATTGTTTTTCCGGCTAAGACTCCTTTGGTGATATCATACGCTTCCTGTACATTAGAGGGATCGCTCACAAGATCATCCAGATTTTTCCCCATAATTTCATCCGTGCGGTATCCAAAAATCTCTTCAAAGGCCGGGTTGATGGACATAACCCGGTGATTTTGATCCAATGTAGTAATTGCGATTGGGCTGTTTTCTACTAATGCCTCATAAAATAGTTTTTGCCGGAGGATTTCATCGGACCGCTCGGTAACCATGTCTTCCAGATGGCTTGCCTGATCTAGCAACTTTTGTTGGCGAATACCGACCTGATACCCAAAAAAACCGATGACCAAGAAAGCGGTATCTATGATCCACAGAAGTGGATTCTGCTGCTGAACTAATAAAAAGGAGGAGAAATTAAAAGGCAAATTTTGATTGATGATCACAATCTTGGTAGAGAGGAAAGGAAAAACAAAACCAAAAATTACACCAGTAATTGTGAACTTGATTACCTCAGAATAATCCTTTATTTTTTTCATAATATTTAAACGCAATCACTTTCTGAATATCTAATTAGCAAGAAGCATGCCAACAACTCAATTATAGTGAAAAAATTTTTCCCGGATTTTATTGGGTTGAAATTGAAATAAACATCAAGTGATACAATGAATACTGATTAAATGGTAAAAATCCCCACTTGACAAGCCGTATATTTCGGTACACAATACGGCAATACTCTTCTGCAGTCAGTATTGTACTGACACCAGAATGGAGGAAATATGCAAAAGAATCTTAAGAAAATAGTAATAGTAGCGGCGCTTGTTGCTGTACTGCTGGTTTCAGCATGTGGCACAGGTGAACCGCAAGAACCAACCCCTGATATTAATGTTATTAAAACGGAAGCTGTGCAGACTGCGATGGTCGAAATGACTGTGCAGGCAGCGTTGTCTCCATCAGAGACCCCGCTTCCCCCGACGCTGACCCCGTTACCAACCGCTACTCAAAATACTGACGCGACCCAGCCTCCGGCTGGATCATCATCTTCATCCTCTAGCAGCGGAAGCAGTTCTGATGGTACAACAGGTACAGCAATTCCAACCTGGACGCCAGTTGTGTATGGATGCGAATTTGTTGACCAAAATCCTTGGGATAAACCTCAAATGACAGGGTCGATGTATGACGTCGTTTGGACCATGCGCAATGTGGGAATAGCTACCTGGACAGTGGCAGATTATTATGTGAAGTGGACTGGCGGAGATGACCTCAGCCCGAAACATATTTACAAGCTGCCGTATGATGTTGCGTCTTATCAGACAGTAGAAATCGGTGTGGATATAAACATCCCCACACATCCTATCGAATCTCCGGGGTACTCGACGAATTGGGCGATCATAAATGATAACGGTGATGAGATATGTGTGTTTTTTCATAACATTCCCCATACATACCCAGCTCCGACAGCAACTCCTTAATAGAAGCAGATACAAAAACAAAACTGGTTTCGTGCGAAACCAGTTTTTTATTTAATGGTTCAAACCTTTTTTTGGTTTGTTTTTTTTAAGTAAGAATCTAATCGTGCCCGAAATAAGGCGCGTTCAAAATACAATCCGTCGGGGGATAATGTATGATAATTTTTTTTATTTAAGACTTGCATCAAGGGGAGAAGCTGCTGTCCATAGTGCCGCATACAGGACTCAGGATGGATTCCCGGCCAGGAATAACAAGAAACCGTCTTGCGCTTGTTCACGGTTGGAATACTCTGGGGAATTGTTTTTCCCCAATTTGGGCCATCTTTCTCGAATATGACCTGGTCTAAATTTCCGTGGGGAATACCTTCAATTCCCTTTACCACTGGTGGATTAGAATCAAGAGTATAGGGATCGGCTGAAAGATCCACGATAATCGCATGTTCAGGAAGATATGCGATCCACTCATTGGGGATGATTGGTTTTGATGGATCATAGCGTTGGGTAGCGTCAATGACGATGTCAGATTCAGCCAATAACTCGATCATCTGGCTCTTATTGTGGGTGATGTTACGGCCGACAGTAGTAACAACCGCGCCGGGGCCTCCCAGGCGAATATGTTCGTAATTCCTTTCCTTTTTGCCAAGTTTCGAAGCGGCTTCCATCGCTTGCTTGCCAACCATTCCTGTGCCGAGGACAAGCACTTTCCATGGGCTTCCATCCTCTCGGATGAGGTTAGGAATATATTTTTCAAATTGTGTGTACGCTGCTTCAAGGCCGTTCCAGGCAACGGATTTCATATTCTCAACCAGTCTTACATTGAAATCATCCACGATGCCATCGAGGGATATTGCCTGAATATTATTCTCTCCCATGATTTTTTGACGTAGTGGACGGGTTGGATAATGAAGCATTGAGATCAAACAGCTATTGTTACCTAACAAAGCAAATTCGCTATCATGCGGAGAACGAAGGATGAGTACGTAATCCTGTTTAAAAACCTCTTCGCGTTCTAAGGGGTGAATAGAGGGATTTTTGTTTTTATAATTATCGAAGTAAAAATCCAGTGAATTACCATAGCCTTCTTCAATGAAGACCTCAAAGCCGATCTCCGTTAACTTATGGGTGAAGTCAGGTAAGAACACCCGTTTTTCACCGGGTTCTTCCCGCATGATCGGAAATCCAATGCTGATCTTTTTGCTCACTTATTTCTCCATATAAAACGCGGTGATGAAATCATCTGCCAACATTTGACAATAATGCTCTGCTGATAGCCTGTTCAAAGAAACGCCCATTCGGATTGATACCGTTTAGTCCGCCCTGATTTAATAATATACGCATGATTGGACGGAGCTGCTGCCCATATATCTGCATGCATTCCACGGGATGAATTCCCGGCCAGGAATAACAGGAAACCACATTACGGCGGTTCTTTGTGCGCACATAATCGGGGATTTTTGCGTAAACGGGATCATCGGGGAAAAGTACGAATTTGTCTAAGTTCCCCTGCGGAATTCCTTCGATGCCTTTGGTATAGTTTCTACCCAGCTTTTGCTGATAGGGGTCCACGGAAAGGTCAAGGATCACAGCATGGCCAGGAAGGTATGCCAGCCAATCATTACTAATGATTGGCCGAGTGCTATCCACTCGTGCGCTGGCGTCCACAAGAATGTCGGTTTTTGATAGAAGGCCCCGCATGATTCTCGCGTGGTTGGTAATGTCATAATCAACCGCAGTTACGATCACTCCCGGCACGTTTGCCTGCGCTAATTTTTCATGAAGCGGAATATTGCCGTAATGCACAGCTGCTTTGACTGTGTATGCGCCTAAAGCGCCCGCGCCCAGTAAAGTGATTTGAATCGCCTGCCGGTCTGGGCTGAAGAAACCGGGTTCTGGATAGGTATTCTGAAGTACCTGAAAAGCTGCTTCAAGCCCATTCCAGGCGACTGCCCGAAAATTCTCAATCATGCGCTGACCAGAATCATTTTTAATTGAATCGAGAGAAATGCTTTTTAACCCTAAAGACTGCAACAACCTGACGCGCTCTGGCCGAGTGGCGTAGTGCAGCATACTAATCAGGCAGCTTCCCGGGCGCAATTTTCGCAGGTCTTCGTTGCTCGGGCAGCGGAGTATCAGGACAATATCTTGTTGATATGCTTCACCGTGTGAAACAAACGTAGCGCCGGGAGCTGCATCAGAATACGCAGATGCTTCCAATTCCATGCTGCTGCCGTAGCCGTGTTCCAAATAGACGCCCGCACCGTTCTTCTCAAGCGCATAAATGAAATCAGGCAGGAAACCCCGCTTTTCCCCCTGCTCATGATGCATTAGAGGAAGGCCGATCGTGATCTTGTGATTATTTGTTTTATTCATATTTTAATTTAGGCAAATGTATTTGTAATGGAGGGAACTGGCCACTCGATTAAAACGTTATATGATTATAGGATAAATCATTGGATAAAAAAATGCGATTTATTTTTTCGATCTTACTAATCATCGGAATAGAGATTTTGACAATGAACTGCGGCTGTCAAGCCCCTAAATTGCACCCAAAACAAGAAATTTTATTTCAATTTCAGCATCCCATATAGATGTACTTAAGATGCAGCCCTATTCCAAGGGTGAATGGGACCATAAGCGTTCCGACTTTGTTGAACTTATTTGTCTCTTACTTTAAGTTTAGTAATTTGGCAGGGACGCTTTCATAGCATCTCCGGGAAAGGTGACTCGCAAAATTTATACTATAATGAAATCGATTATCTTTCAGTACAATAAATAGAGCAGTGAAGATCTATGCTGTTCAATTATTTAGTGTTATAAAACGATGAAAGGATAGGTATGACCTCGAAATCGAAAACGCAATTATTGGCCGAGATCAAAGCCCTGCAAAAGCGCCTTGCAGAACCACAAACAGCAGAAAACGAAACCCCTCAAAAAATCAGTATTTTCAAAAAACAAGCCCAAGCTCTTGGCGAGCGCGTTAAAGAACTGAACTGCCTGTATGGCATTTCAGGCGTAGTTGAGACCCCCGGCATCTCACTGCCGGAGATCCTTCAGAGAAGTGTGGAGCTCCTGCCCTCCGCTTGGCAGTACCCGCAAATCACCTGCACCCGCATCACGCTTGATAACCGGGAATACAAAACCAAGAACTTCCACGAAACAAAGTGGAAGCTGGCGAGCGAGATCATAGTAGAAGGTAAGGCCGCGGGGTCGGTTGAAGTTTTCTATCTTGAAGAACAACCAAAAAGTGACCAGGGTCCTTTCCTAAAAGAGGAGTGTGCTCTGATAGATGCAGTTACCGAGCATCTAGGCAGGATCATCCAGCGCGTGGGTGCGCAAGAGAGAGTAGAGAACCTTACCCTCGTGCTGCGCGCCATTCGCAATGTCAACCAGCTCATCATCAAAGAAAAAACCCCTGATGTATTAATTCAAAAGATTTGCGACACCCTGACAGAAACACGCGGGTATTCCACTGCCTGGATTATGTTATTAGACGAGCGCGGTGAATATTTAGATAGCGCCGAATCCGGTTTAGGAAAGAGCTTCACGCCCCTGCTAAAAGAGCTGAAACGAGGGAACTTCCCTGCCTGTGTCCAGCAGTCACAGGCGCGACAGGATATTGTGGAAATCAATGACCCCTCCTCCACCTGTGCTGACTGTCCTATCACGGATGCATATTCCGATAAGGGACGCATGACCATTCGGCTGGAGCATGCTGAAAAAGTCTATGGAATTCTATCGGTTTCTTTCGGGGTCAACATCACCGTCGATGAGGAAGAATTCTCTGTGTTCGAAGAAGTAGCCGAGGATATCGCTTTTACCCTACATAACTTCAAGCTTGAGGAAAACGTCAAGCAGGTAGCACAAAATCTGCAAGAGAGTGAGGACTACCAGAAGACCATTTTTGAGACCTCATCACTGCCAACTAGCATCATCGAGGAAGATACTACCATCTCGATGGTAAACAAGCAATTTGAAAAAATATCTGGCTACTCCAAAGAGGAGTTGGAAGGCAAGATGAGCTGGACTAAGTTTGTCGCCGCAGATGATCTGAGAAGGATGAAAGACTATCATCAGCAGCGGCGAATCGACCCAAACACAACTTCAAAGCAATATGAATTCAAGTTCATCAACAGGGAGGGTATTGTCAGAAACATTCTTCTCAATGTGGACATGATTCCGGGCACAAAGCAAAGTGTGGCTTCCCTCCTTGACATCACCGAGCGTAAGTCATTTGAGCAAGAAATGCAGAATGAACGGGATAAGGCCCAGAAATACCTGGATATCGCGGAAGTGATGATCGTGGCGTTAAATAAAGAGGGCGAGATCACGCTGGTGAACCAAAAAGGGACCAGCATCCTGGGGTACCAGACAGAAGAACTGATTGGGAAAAACTGGTTTATCACATGCGTACCTGAATCAGACAGAAAGCAGACGAAGAAATTATTTGATAAGTTCATAGCTGGGAGGGTAGGATTGGGTGGTTGTTTTGAACAAATCATTATAACCAAATCTGGAGAAGAACGGATCATCGATTGGCACAGCACGCCTTTGTGTGAGTGGGTTGATGATGAGAAACGCAGGATTGGATCGCTAAGTTCCGGTGAAGATATCACTGATCGTATACAAGCAAAAGAACAGAATCGGAGATTTAGCAAAATTATTGAAACGACAAGTCAATCTGTCATCATTACAAACATCAAGGGTACAGTTTTATATGTCAATCAAAGTTATTACAATTTCAGTGGATTTGTAGAAGATGAGGTAATTGGTCAATCTATGTATCATTTTGCTAGTAAAAAAGGTGCATTTGAGCTGGCAAAGGAAGTAGTTCCTGCCTTGATTAGAAAAAAACATTGGCAAGGTGGAATGATTGTTTTAAAGAAAAACAAGAAATCCGTTCCTGTGAATTAATTTGCTCTTTGCTTTCCGATGAAAAAAACAAGCCCGAATTTTTTGTTGCAATATTTTCTGACATCACTGAGCGGGTGCGCTCGGAGCAGCTGCTGAATGCGCTCAACCAGGCAGCGGTTGCCATGGGAACCGCCCAGACACAGCAGGACATTTTCAATGCGATCGCCGAAGAACTCAGACAGCTTGATATCTCCTGTATGCTTTTCCCACTGGATGAGGCACAGGGCAAACTGTTCACCAGATATATGAGCAACGATTCCTCGTTACTATCTACGGCCGAGAAGCTGTTGAGGGTTGAACATGGGAATTTCTCCTTTCCAATTGATTCCGTTGATACGTGCTTGGAAGTGATCCGCGAGAAGAAAACCATTTTTTTAGAAAATCCAGAGCAGATGTTGCAGCAGGTATTCCCGAAACTTACCAAGAAACTTGCCGCCCAAATCATTAAATTATTACGCGTTCAGAAAAGTATCTCAGCTCCGCTGATTTTAGAAGATCAGGCGGTCGGTGTGTTCTCAATACAGTCAGATACACTGACCCGGGATAATGTTCCAACTGCCACCGCTTTCGCTGACCAACTGTCTGCTGCCTGGAACAAGATCGGATTATTACAGAACTTGAGGAAAACGGTAGAGGGCACCATCCACATCATCGCGGCCACCGTTGAAGCGCGCGACCCCTATACCGCCGGGCACCAGACACGCGTGGCTGACCTGGCTGCTTCCATAGCAAGAGAGATGAAACTTACTAGTGAACAAATTGAAGGTGTTCGGATGGCCGGCATCGTTCATGATCTGGGTAAGATCAATATCCCTGCTGAAATTCTCAGCAAACCGGGAAAGATTTCTGAACTT
>CBDAFG010000112.1:0-36572 GCA_965195205.1 uncultured Pelolinea sp.
AGGACAATTTTGGTGTAATTCGGATGTAACTGATTGGGAAAAACAATAAAAACGGACACTTAATTAATTTTCGCGCATAATAGCAGACAGATCATGCATTATGTGTTTGGTGTGTTTATACAGTTCGCGATATATTCTGTAGAAGTTATTATATTTAGTTAAAGTATCTGGATTTGGTTTTATCTCATTTTTATAGTGAATCCACTTAGTGCTTTCTTTTAGATCACCAAGTATGCCCACCCCCACAGCCGCCATTAGTGCGTCACCATAAGAGGAACCCATCTGCTTATCGGGGATGACCATTTCTATGTTGGCAATATCACTTATTATCTGCATCCACGCAAGGTTCATGGTCCCACCGCCAACAGCTAGAATGCGTTTTGGAGAGAGACCATCAGCAAGTAAGCATTCCATATTATGTCTGACCCCGTAGCCCACACTTTCCAGGATTGCGCGGTAAAGATCCGCTCGGGTATGTTTAAGTGTCAATCCAAAGAAGACACCCTTTGCATTCGGGTCATAAATGGGCGTTCTTTCACCTTCAAAATAAGGTAGTGCAAGCAAACCATTTGCGCCCGGTGATGAATCTGAAGCCAATTTTGATATTATTGCATAAGCATTTTGACCGCCATTCTTTTGCGCGGCTAATTCGATTGGAGCAAGATTGTCTCGAAACCAGCGGGTGAGGCTGCCAACCGTAGACATTCCGCCTACTACAGCATAAGTATCAGGTTCCATCCAGTTCAATCCCCAGAAATTCTCGGTTCGAATCAGCTTATCTGATTTAAGGATCAAGGAATTACTGCTACCCAACATCATCATCATATCGCCAAATTCGCTCAATCCAGCGCTGATGGCTTCCGCGGCAGCATCAATCGTGCCCGCGATCACTGGTGTGCCTGAAGCTAAACCTGTAACCTGAGCAGCCTTATCTGTGACCGTACCAACGACGTCACAGCTCCATACTAACTCCGGTAGCTTTTCAATCGGTGTGATGATTTCCGCCGCTTTATCAAACCAGGAAATGCTTTCGATATCCATTAAAGGAGCATAACCGCAGGCTGAATAGATATCGACTGTTGCTTTGCCAGTCAGGCGAAAGACAATAAATGAATGGCTGGTCAGGAACCATCTGGCTTTTTTATAAACCTCAGGTTCATGGTTCTTGATCCAAAGAATCTTAGGGCCGCTAACTGAAGAAGATAAATGAGAGGCGCCCCGCTTAAAAATCTCTTCCCTCCCCAATCTTTTATTAAGTTCCTCGATTTCATTCGACGCGCGGGTATCAATTCCATAAAGAATTCCCTTCCTGAGGGAATTTCCTTTTTCATCAATTGGTACTACACAGATGCCAATTCCGGAAACCCCAACACCTTTGATCAGCTTCGGGTTGATTTTTGATGCTTTCAGGAGATTTTGGCAAATTGCAACAAACTCCCCCCACCAAATTATTTCTGGATCGTGTTCAACCCAACCCGGTTTTGGCATAGAGAGGGAGTGTTCCACATTATAAGAGTTAACTACCTCACCAGTGTCACTGGCAACCAAGACCCCCTTGGAAGAATATGTACCAATGTCAACCCCAATTAAGTAGGTTTTCGCCATCCTGGTTACACTCCTGTCGAAAATTCAGGTTTATCTAGATAGATCTAAGCATAGTATATCTTTTATATGTAGAAGTGATGCAAATTGTTTATCTATTCAACCTGGTAAAGAGCGAATTTGTAATTCTAATTAAAGAGGAAAATCAGCTTTTTCTTGAATTTATCGCTTTCACAAACCGGGCAGTGATTTGCTGCGGGCGGGAAATCGCACCGCCGACGACAACAGATGTGGCACCTCTGTCAAGTGCTTCAATGACCTGGTCAGGTGTATGATACTTTCCCTCACCAATTACTGGAATCGTACAGGTTTTTGAAAGTTTCGTAATAAGTTCTAGATCTGGCCCATTCAGCTGTTGGCTGTAGTGTGTGTATCCAGAAAGAGTTGTGGATACCAGGTCCGCCCCCAGTCTTTCTGCTTCCACCCCTTCTTCATATGTTGAGATATCAGCCATCACCAAGCATCCTGTTTGATCGTGAATATCTTTGATGAAATCACCCAGATCACCAGAAGGCCGTGGCTGATTGGTCGCGTCTATAGCAATAATTTCTGCCCCAGCATCTGCAACAGCCAGGGCATGATTGATTGTGGGAGTGATGTACACGTTGTATCCCTCAATATTTTCCTTGTAAATTCCAATTAGCGGAAGGTCAATTTCCTGTTTTATCGCTTTAATATCCACTGGCGTGTTTGCCCGGAGAGCACGCGCTCCACCCTGCTGCGCGGCGCGGGCCATGCGCGTCATTATCTCAGAACCAAAAAGCGGTTCATCGGGAAGTGCCTGGCAGGATGCAATTAGCTGGTTCTTCACCTGGATAATAAAATCCTCAATAGTTATTTTGTTTCGAACTACGTTCATTTTGCTCCTGAATATTTTCTGCTTAACAACTGTAGTAAAAGAGAAGGGTGTTTTGTTTTATAAAGCTACTGGTTTACACGTTTTGATTGATTCAATTGCTGCTATAACCATTCGAAGGGCTGCCAATCCATCTTCACCAGTAGAAGGAGAGGGTAGGTCATCCAGCACACAATCAACAAATGCTTTATCTTCAATATAGAGCCCAGATGATACAGATGGGTACTTTGAAAATGTTTCCGAATAGATTTCAATTCCCTGCCGCATCTGATCAAGGTACAGAGACCCTTTACTGCCCATGATATCCAGTTTAAAATCGCGACCCCCCAGATGCTGGAGAGGCAGATTCCATCCGATATGGGCGCATGCCCGAACACCATTCTCAAAACGAATGATAGAAAAAGTCTCATTCTCCTGGGGGTATTTTTTTATTACGGATGTGGATTCTTCGCAGTAAATGCTGACTGGTTCACTTCCGACTATCCACCGCAGGGCGTCAAAATCATGAATACCAAGGAACATAAGCACACCGCAGCGGCCGTCGATCCTGTCGGCCTGCGTGACAATATTCAGGCGTCGCGCGAATATACTGATTACATCCCCAAGTTTTCCTTCGTCAACCACCTTCTTTGTTTGCATATAATGCCGGTTAAAACGCAAAGAAAAACCGACCATCAGTTTCACCTTGGATTTTTTTGCAGCAGAAATCACCGCTATCGCATCTTCGACTGTTGTCGCGATTGGTTTTTCCACCAGAATGTGTTTTCCAGCTTGAGCGGCAGCAACACAAGGTTCCATATGCAGGTGATCAGGGGTTGCCACGATTACCGCATCAAGATCTGAGTATTTCAACATTTCATTGTAACTTTTATAAGGGGTACCACCAAATTTTTCAACAGTTTTTGATAAAACCGACTCATTTACATCTGACAGGGCGACTATTTTAACTCTTTCGATTTGATCTAATGCCTGACAATGTTTCTGTCCAATCGCCCCCAAGCCAATGATTCCGACGTTCAATTTTTCCATGAAAAGCTCCATTTTTATAAATTAAAGGTGGTTTTTACTGATTACTGAAAATTATAGCATTAACAATATTTGCGAATTTCGATATTACAAACAGGTGATTAACAACCGTCAGGGAATAAATTACTAATTGTAGGTTTCGTTAGCCTATTTCTCGTTGAGGATGAAAAATATGCATTATTCAGTATATTTCATCAATTAGTTGAAAACTTCTTTAAATATTGAATGATATTTGTTACTTGTGATTACATACAGTCTGTTATAATTAAATTGTCATTTAACCAAATTGTTGTGGATTATCATTTGAGATGCGCAACAATTTCTTAAGAATTCATTCAGATTTCATAATTATGGCGAAAGGAGGGATATTGGGTAAATTTTCATAGCTATTAAAGTGTTTGATTTTAAACCATATTAGTTATTAGATAGCAAGAATTAAAAGGAGATTAACAATGAAAGCAAAAGTCCAAAAATGGGGTGGTTTTTTAGCTGGGATGGTTATTCCGAATATTGGCGCATTCATCGCCTGGGGTTTAATCACAGCTTTATTCATTCCCACTGGATGGTTACCTAACGAGAAGTTTAGCGCTCTTGTTGGACCTATGATTTTATACCTTTTACCAATCCTGATTGGTTATACCGGTGGCAAAGCAGTGTACGGCCACAGAGGCGGGGTTATCGGCGCAGTAGCGACGATGGGTACAATCGTTGGATCATCAATTCCTCAATTTCTCGGTGCGATGATCATGGGCCCAATATCTGCATGGCTGTTAATGAAGCTTGACGAGAAACTCGAACCTGTAATTCCGGTTGGCTTTGAACTCTTGATCAACAACTTTGCACTCGGCATTTTAGGCCTTGTCATGACCCTACTCGCATTACTTGGTGTGGGGCCATTTGTTGAATCCATCAGCGGAGCAGCCGGAGTAGGAGTAGAGGTGTTGATGAACACTGGTTTCTTGCCTCTGGTAGATTTGGTCGTTGAACCGGCAAAGATTCTGTTCCTCAATAATGCACTGAATATCGGTGTGCTCGCGCCTCTCGGTGCAGCAGCTGCAGAAACAACCGGCCGCGCGATTCACTTCATGCTCGAAAGCAACCCCGGCCCCGGTCTCGGCTTACTGTTAGCCTACTGGTTCGCTGGTAAAGGTATGCTCAAGGATTCCGCTCCTGGTTCAATAATCATTCACTTTTTCGGCGGTATCCATGAAATTTATTTCCCCTATGTCCTGGCACACCCAATTATGATACTTGCTATGTATGCTGGTGGTATCCTGGCAGATCTTTGGTGGACGATCACTGATGCTGGCCTGGTCGCCACACCATCACCAGGTTCGATTTTCGCGTATCTTGCGATGACACCTAAAGGATGGCACTTCCAAGTGTTGACCGGTGTGGCAATTGGAGCTGTCGCTTCCTTCTTTGCGGGTTATTTCCTGCTGAAGCGCTTCCCAGTGAAAGAAGAGGAATAAAAAACATAAGCAAATCCTACTAGATATATAGAAATAACAATAGAAGAGAGAGTCTTCACCTATTGTGTGGGGACTCTTTCACAAATAATTGATTCACAGTGAATGTCAATCTAATTCAATTAAAAATCCTATTAGGAAAGAGGTTTCGGAAATGCCAAAATCGATTAAAGCTTCAGATATAAAAAAAGTAATATTTGTTTGTGAGGCGGGAATTGGCTCAAGTTTGATGAGTGTGAATGCTCTCAAGAAGAAACTAAGAAAAGCGGGGGTTACAGATGTGAATGTAGTCCATTCAGCCACAAGAGCCCTGCCAAAAGATACCGAATTTGCAATTTGCCATAAAGGAATATTAAAATCAGTGCTCGATAAGGTGCCCGACGCGGTTGTTGTAGGTTTCAATTTGTTTTTCAATGATCCTGTATTCGATGAAATTGTAAAAGCCTTTGTTGACGGCACTGATATTTCGGCAACAGAGTAAATAATTTAGTCTATATTGCTGATTGGTAAAGAGAAATAAAATGGTAGAAAATAAAAATGTTTCTTCAAATTGGAACTGATTAATAATAGTATGTCCAACAATGCTATGAACTAATTTAAGTAAATGAAAGAAGATCATTATGAAAGAAATCCTTTCAAAGGAAACTATTCGTCTGCAAGCTGAAGCAGTTTCAAAAGAAGATGCTATCAAGCAGGCTGGAGAACTGCTTGTCGAATCAGGATGTGTTCACCCGGATTACGTCAAAGGGATGCTCGAACGCGAGAAAACTATGTCCACCTATGTAGGTAATGGGGTTTCCATCCCGCATGGGCAGTTCGATGACCTTTCCCTGGTTTATAGATCAGGAATTTCAGTACTCCAGATACCAAAAGGAGTGGAGTGGCAAGCAGGCAATATTGCATATTTAATCGTCGGGATCGCCGCAACCTCTGGTGAACATATTGGGATATTAGCAAACCTTGCAGAAGTTGTTGAAGAGCTGGATACTGCCCGGTTACTTGCTGAAACTGAAGACGAGGAAATCATTTTAAGTTATCTCAATCGCCCACCCAGAAAAAACAGCAACGATTGATTTTGCTCTGCTCTTGTGGTTGAAAGTTGGATCATTTTAAATTATTATGTTCTGATACCAATTGGACCCTGCTACTGCTAATTAAAGAAGTCCTGGTTTGATGGAATGTAGATAAAAAATAATAAAATGCCCGACAGAAAGAAAGAATTATATAAGGAAGCCGATGACCAACAAGTACAGAAATTATATTGAATTAGATTATCAAATCCCAGATAAAACCACTACATGGAATATGTATGATGCGGGTACCGAAAATATTGGCAAGGATGGAAAACCGGAAATATTTGACATAAAGGAACCGAATGATGATCAATTGCTTGTACGTGTTGATGCAGTCGGTTTATGCTTTTCTGATGTTAAATTGATCAACCTGGGCGGTAACCACCCAAAATTATATAACCGAGATTTGTCAGCCAACCCAACCAGACCCGGGCACGAAGTTGCTTTAACAATCGTAAAGGTGGGAAAAAATTTAATTGGTCAATACAATCTGGGGCAGCGCTTGGCGCTTCAACCGGACATCTATCAAAATCAGATCAGTACGGCTTACGGATATACAATCCCCGGCGGCTTAACTCAATACCATTTGCTAGGACCGGAAGTATTAGAAGCTGACGATGGTTCGTATGTGATCCCTGTTGAGGGAAATATCGGATACGCGGGAGCAGCACTAACAGAACCGTGGGCATGCGTAGATGCGGCCTACACCCAACGCAGAAGATTATCCCCTAAAGCAGATGGGACAATGTGGATTGTTGGACAACCAGGTGATACAGCGAATTACACTTTTTCTAGTGGACTTAATGCACCCAAAAAGATTTACTTGACGGATATTCCTAAAAGCGTTAAGAAAATTATTCTAAAAGAGAAATCGGATGATACAGAGGTCATTGAAACACAAAGTGTTCATTTAGATGGTTTTTCTGAATTCTCAAATGTGGAAACCAATGGAAAGGGATTTGATGACATTATCTTGTTGGCACCAATATCCGCGAAAATTGTTAGCGAGATCGCAAAACTGATAGCATTTCGCGGGACTTTGAATATTGTCGGGCAGGAACCACTTGATGGTGATTCACTGATTGATGCGGGCCGTATTCATTACCATTACACAACCTATATTGGAACCAAAGATACCGATATTTCCACATCATATGGTGAAAAACGCAACCGCTGTGAACTGAAAACCGGGGGGACTGCAGTATTTGTTGGTGCTGGCGGTCCAATGGGGCAAATGCATGTGCAGCGGGCAGTTGAGAAAAAGGATGGTCCCGCGGTCATCATTGCGACAGAGATCAACAAGAAGCGTTGTAAGGTGCTGTTGGAAATCATCAATCCTTTGGCTGAAGCAAATGGAAAGAAGTTTGTAGTCTTTAATCCGAAAGAAACAGACAAATCATTACAGGAATTCATCAGAGAGATAACAGGTGAGGAGTTGGTTGATGATGCTGTCGTGTGCGTACCTGTTGCATCTTTGATGGAGGAATCCGCTAAGCTACTGAAACCAGATGGTATGCTGGTTTTGTTTGCAGGTGTTCCTGTTGGAACATGTATGAAAGTAAAACTGGACTCAGTGTACTTGCATAACCAACAACTCACCGGGACATCTGGATCAAAGTTAGAAGATCAAGAAGTAATAATTAAAAAAGCACTTAATGGAGAGCTAGATCCTAACAGGTCTGTTGCCGCGATAGGCGGAATCGAAGTCGCCCGCGAAGGCCTGGATGCCATGATCAGTGGAAAATTTGCAGGGAAGATACTTATTTTTCCCCAGATCAGTGGACTGCCCTTAATCAGCTTAGAAGAACTGAAAGACCGCTTTCCAAAAATCGGTGAAAAACTCGGTGAGAATAACCTGTGGACTAATGATGCGGAAAAAGCATTAATTGAGAATTTGTGGAGTGAAGAATAAAATGACCTCAAAGAAAAAGATTAGTAAAAACGGAAGATACACACAATATGCTTTGGTCGGTGCGGCACTGGGTTTGTATTATGGGATATTTTATGAACCGACAACGGATCCTGATTTCGGTATTGCTATTACGTTAAGTTTAGTTGCTGCCTTTTTTACAATTCTTGTCCGCTCATGGAAAAAAGGATATACATTTCAGAAAATCGCGAAAGATTTCTTTCTAATGTTTGGATTTTTCTTAATATTCCTACTCTCTCTTGTTTTTCGAACTATAGCTTACCAGTTCGGAGGAAAGCCGGCGGTTATCGTTGAAACTACGGTAACGGGAATTGTGTTAGGGCTTCTGATGGCATGGCAGAGGTTTTTACTCAAGAACGATAAAAAATAAAACATTTTAATGATCTACACAATCACACTTAATCCAGCTTTGGATAAAGAATATATAGTTCCAAAACTGTCAACAAATGAAGTTTTACGGTCCTCATCTATTCAAATCGATTACGGGGGAAAAGGATTTAACGTTTCGCGAATGTTGGCATCCTTAGGGACTGCAAGTGTCGCTGTTGGATTTATCGGTGGAGCTACTGGCGAAATTCTTCGGGATGGATTGGAGGGAATGGGAATAAAGACGGATTTTGTTGAGGTGTCCGGAGAAACAAGAACTAATGTGAGTGTCGTAAGCAGTGATGATGAACAATATATCAAGGTTAATGAACCCGGCCCCACGATTTCACAGGAAGAAACCAATAAATTAATCAGCAAAATTAAGGAATTAGTTCAACCAGGAGATTGGTGGGTATTAGCAGGCAGTTTACCGCCTGGTACTAAAACCGATATGTACGCACAGATAATCAGTTTGATTAACGCAGAGGGGGCAAAAGCAATTCTTGATACCAGCGGTATGCCTCTAAAACTCGGCTGCAGCGCGGGTCCGTTTTTAATCAAACCCAATATTGAAGAAGCAGCCCAGGCCACCGGTTTAAAATCAGATACGCATGTAAACCTAAACAAAATAATCGGAGTAATGCATAATGTGGGTGTTATCAATATAATTCTCTCAGCAGGGAAAGAAGGGGCAATATTAAGTAATGGTGAGCGCCAATGGGTTGGAACGCCTCCGAAAATAAATGAAAAAAATCCAACCGGAGCTGGAGACGCCATGCTGGCAGCCGTTGTCTATAAGCTGGAGAAAGGAGATTCGATTCTGAATGCGTTTATTTGGGGAATCGCATCCGGTTCTGCAGCAGCAAGCCAATCCGGGACAGGAATGGCTTCCCAATCCACGGTTGAGAAATTATTAAAAAAAGTGATTATTAGCGAGGAATGAAATGCCTTTCGAGAAAAAATCCACAAAAACAGTCAAATTTTCAAGAGAAGACGTCTATCAATCAATCAGTTTCTGTGTCACTTACATGGGAGGACAGATTCTCAAGGATGATCCTCAACAGAAAATTCTGCATGCCCAAATGGATAAAAAACTTTTTGGCGATTATCTAGGTGACCGCAGCAAAGTAGAAATAGAACTTACTGAGGTGAGTAAAGAGGAAACAAAAATTGATATTTATGCTTATCCATTGAATGCTGTTGGGCAAAAACTGATGTTTGGCGCCAGAAAGGGAGTTGTAGAGAGAGTGTTGGCGGCATTTTATGAGGAAGTTGAAAAACATCTACAGGCTCAAGAAAAATAAAAGTCTTATTCAACCCTCAACATTATTTTGCAATAATGGGAAGGTCCAATTATGACCCGATTAATATTAGTACGCCATGGACAGACTGAGGCAAATCTCAACCACTTTCTTCAAGGACAAAGCGATGGTGCACTGACCAAAACCGGGAAACAACAAGCGGAGATTCTTGCGTACCATCTCAATAATATGGAAATTGACCGCATTTTATCCAGTGATATGAGACGCGCAAAAAACACTGCTGCCGCAATAGCGAAACACCACGGTATTGTTGTGGAAGTGAAGCCTATCATTAGAGAATGGAATTGTGGTAAATTAGACGGGTTGCCAGCCGAAGAATTATTCAGAGCACTGGCAAAATCGAAACAACCACTACCTGATTTCAGGCCTGAGGAGGGAGAGACGCTTAGGGAGGTTCAAAAAAGAGCCTTGAAATTCTTACATGAAATTGAAAACGATTTTACAGAATTAGATGTATTGGTATGTTCACATGGGGATTTTCTTCGTATGTTGATTAGTGTTTTGACGCATATAAGTATTGAAGAAGCTAATGACCTTTATCTTAACAATGCTTCATATAGTATATTTGAGCGGGGAGATCAACAATGGAATACCATTGCAATAAATAATTGCATTCAAGAAAGAGATAATTTTCTTGATTGCTAAATCAAATAATTTCAACACAGCGTCTATCACGGTACAATTCGGGCGCAACTCCAGTGGTAGCAATGGACACAGTGGACAGCTTTACCTACTGACTCTTAATCAGTAGATTTTAAAGCCAATTTGAGTCGCCTTTCCTGTTTTCGTGTGCAATTCGTGTGCAACCCCTTTGGAAACAATGGACACAATGGACGCGGTGATACGCTGTGGACAATTCTCCCCTTGTCTGTGGAACAGGAAGTTGCGGGTTCGACCCCCGTCAGCCACCCCTAGAAATCGGGGTTGCTTACTAGCAGCCCCCTTTATATTGGGAGTATAGGAGTATTTTTGAGGGTAGATTAGTGGGTTCGTGTGTAATTCGTGTGCAACCCCTGTGGAAACAATGGACACAATGGATGCTGTACTACTCAATAGACATGCTGACATCTGACTCTAAATCAATATTCTTATTTTTCAAAACCTATAAGGATCTGTGCAATAATAAAACTTTTTGAAGAGACGTCATCAGAACAGGGCATGTGTATATAATAGTATAATAAATTCTGAAAAAGTTCGACCATTATTGAGACATACAGAAGAGGGAAGCAAATGCCAACAACAAAATTCTTTAAAGATCAGGATTTGAAAAATCGGGTATTTTTACTCGACGAGTTGTACGGATCTACTCAGAACTACTCTAAAAATTCTTACGAAATCTATACTCACCTAAATGAGGTATGTGGTATTTTTGGAAGATATCTTTTCAAAGAGCACGACATTAAATCAGCTGCGGACTTCTTGCCAAAAATATTCGCTTGGGCTGTGGCTTTGTTAAAAACTGTAAATCATGAAAATCATGACCTTGAAGAGATAATACTACGCAAGTTTCCTTTAGTTTGCCCTTATTGTGGGAATTCTCCTTGCAGTTGCCCAGAAGATGAGAAGCCGTCACTAGACCAAAATAGGTTAAGAATTGATTACTATCGTAATTCGGCATACATGGATGAACGCTCTGCAAACGATTTCCAATTAATGTTTCAAAAGATATACGGCAATAAACGGGGCGATGAAGTTGGGTACGCCTGTTCAATCTCTGCGAGTGGCAATGTCAGCCCCTTGTAGTTTGAGATTGCGGTTTTTGAAGGTAGTGGTTTCTCAAATACGCTTCATAAAGTATGTAATATTTGATATTGTCCCGATCATGGATAATCTGAAGATCTAAAGTCAAGTTCAAACTGGATCATCAAAAAGAACGATGAAGTCTCACTTCCTAATTAGAATTGATTATTAATTATCAATTTGATATAGTACGCGCATGAAAGAGGGGGAACTACAGTCATCCACCAAAGGCAATCTGCTCAATAAAGAATCACGAGATATGCTGCCGGAACTTTACAGTGGTGAAGAGTTGGGTTTGAATGCACTTGCTCAGGTGAAATTCTTCACACCAGACAGCAATTGGACGTGGTACGCAAGTGAGTTTGATGGTGAGGATATTTTCTTTGGTTTGGTCTCTGGTTTTGAGGTGGAGCTGGGGTATTTCTCGCTATCCGAGATGCAGGAAGTGCGAGGACTATGGGGCTTGCCAATCGAAAGGGACCTGCATTTTGAGCCGACCATGCTAAAGGAATTGATGGAGGAGCATATGCAGAAAAGGAAGGAATTAAATATTGAACAAGCTAAACGCTACGCTGCAGGATTAGCACAATGGGATCAACGAATCATTGAGATCGTTGCCGTTGGGAGCCTAGCGGAGAACAAAAAACTAGATTTGGTCTGTACATTCGATCCTGAACCTGCAGGAGATGTCACAGGCTTTTTCTGGATTGCAAATCTACTGGCCAGGGATGAATACGAACAACTCTCCCAACGGATTGGGTTAGAGCATTCTGTAGACTTGGGCTTCAGAATTGGGGAGGACATACACTTGCCAGGTGGAGAAATTGTAAGAAAATCAGGAGAACAAACTAGATTATGGCCATTATAGATAATGAATAGCCGAACGAATTTTCAAACATTATTAATGTTGCTATAGGTTCTTCTGTTAGTTGACTTCCTTCGAGAATGACTAATTATAGACAAAGGATGTTTTTCTTCCCCCTGTTGCCAATGTTTTGAAAGAACGGTTACATTAAGTCAATCTAGCTGGGAGGCAACCCAAAGTAAGAGGCCAAAGTCGGATCTAGTCAGACTGAGATAATCATAGCATAAAGGACTTTCGTCAAAGATTCAATCGTTGTGCAACTGCTTCCAATTCATCGTCGGTAATGCCCAGGTAACGCTTGGTGTAAGCAATGCTTTCGTGATTGAGTTTGTGCATGATGAGGGCGAGATCAACACCATGCATACGGGCATGATACCCCCAAGTTTTCCTCAAACTATGTGTTCCGTAATTTCCATTGAGACCCACATCTAGGCAAATTGATTTTACAAACTTCCAAGCTTGGCCGCGTCTGATGGGGTTGGTGTAGTTGTTTATTTTGGTGTTGAAGAAAATAAAATTCGTCTGATCATCTGTAATAGAAGGGTAGGCTGCTAAAAACTCCTCTAATGCATCCCGGATACTGTTATTAATCACAACCTCGTGACGCTTCTTGCGTTTTTGTTCCTTGATCCAAAAGCGTTTCTTGATTTGGTTTTGTTCACCCAGCACGTGTTCAATACGCAATTGTAATAAATCTGAGATGCGAAGAGCAGCATTGATGCCGAAGATAAAAAGTAACAGATCACGGAAACGACCTTGCCCACGAAGTTGGTTTTTGATTTGTGCTAACTTTTTTCTCTCACGAATTGGTTCAACAAAATTCATAAAATCAAATGAACATATCTTGTTTATCTATGCATTATGTTCACAAAGAACACAATAGCAAACTCAACTTCAATAAGCAAGGACGGAAATATCCGCCTATTTCTTCGGGAAGTAAACACAAGATAGATTATGTCTACTTAATGTAAGAAATATTGTGCGACGCTGCTAGATTTATATTTCCACTTGTGGAAAAGGGAATCCTTATACATGATATATAATTAAAATCTCTTTGCTTTTATTAGATCATTTGCGTTTCATTATTGAGGTTATTTTCAGAGGGTAATTAGATGGAAAGTCTAAAGGAATATTTATCTTTGAATCAAAAATCTCAACTTACGCTAGCTGTAAGCCAATCTATCAGCGAATTGCAAAAAGCTGCTAAACAGATTATCTCAGAATACAATTTGCCGCCTGTTTATATAAACAAAGAACTTAGCCAACTGTTAATAAGTGAACCAAAAGCTAATTATTCGAGAGTAATTGTTAATTTGATTTCATCTAAATCTAAAGAGATTGAGAAAGAACCAATTCTGATAACAAATATTGAGCTGCTATTTGAACCAAGCTTTGAATTAGATCCATTAGTAATATTTAGACAAACAAGCAAAAACAAGATGTTTTTTGTTTTATGGCCCGGCGAGTTTAAAAACAACATCTTGAGTTACGCATCTCCTGAACATGCCCATTATAGAACCTGGGCAAATCCAGGGGTTGAAATCATACTGGTTTGATTTTCAGAGGAGAGAATATGCTCTATAGTGAACTTTTTGAGTTTGAACCAATTGAAGAAATTATTCAACTTCGTGACGCAGAAGAGAAATCTAAGGCTAAACAACTTGTAAAAACCTATGTGGTATCAGATAGAATGGCTAAGCAATTAACCGATATCATCATTCCTCAACTTCAATTTGATCAGCCTGTGAATAACAAGGGGGTTCTAATCGTTGGCAATTATGGGACAGGGAAATCTCACCTGATGTCCATAATTTCTGCAATAGCTGAATATGCTGATTTGGTTGATGATTTAAATCATAATACTGTCAAAGATAATGCAATCAGTATCGCAGGAAAATTTAAAGTAATTCGTGTGGAAATTGGCGCTGTTACAGCAAGCCTTCGAGATATTTTGGTACGTGAAATCGAGGATGCTTTCAAGGTTTGGGGTATCACTTACAAATTTCCATCAGCTGACACTATCACAGGTAACAAAGATGCACTAATTGAAGCTGTTGGACTATTCCAAGACAAGTATTCAGATACAGGTATCCTATTGATTGTTGATGAGTTGCTTGATTACCTCAGGTCGCGAGATGAACAGCAAATCATCTTAGATCTTGGATTCCTACGGGAATTGGGTGAAGTTTCTAAATCAACACCGTTCCGTTTTATTGGCGGTTTGCAAGAAGCCCTCTTTGATAACGTGAGGTTTAGCTACGTCTCAGATCAATTACGCCGAGTGAGAGATCGTTTCGAGCAGGTTCGTATTGTTCGAGAAGATATTGCTTTTGTAGTTTCAAATCGTTTGCTCAAAAAGAATGATGAGCAGATAGCAAAAATAACAGAACACCTCCGCAAGTTTACCCCGCTATACAAAAACATGGCAGAAAAGATTTCCGATTATGCGAGGCTCTTCCCTATCCACCCAGCCTATATTGATGTGTTTGGTGAGGTCTATATTGCCGAGAAGCGTGAAGTTCTAAAAACATTCAGCCGAGCCATGCAAGCTTTGTTAGATCAGGAAGTGCCGGAAGACAAACCTGGTTTGATTTTCTATGACCAGTATTGGGATGTTATCAAAGAAGATCCATCTATTAGAAGCATTCCTGAAGTTGCTGAAGTAATTGATAAAAGTAGTGTTCTTTCTGGTCGAGTGAAAAATGCCTTCGGTAGAGAACATCTATTACCAATGGCACTAAGAATCATCAATGGTTTGAGTGTTATTCGGCTTACAACAGACGATATTAATGCCCCCCTAGGGGCAACTCCAGAGGAGATGCGAGATAACCTTTGTCTGTATGTAAAGACGCCTGAAGGGACAGATGATTTCTTACTGAACCAGGTGCAAGTGGCTTTGAAAAGAATTCGTCTGACAGTTAGTGGGCAGTATATCTCTCACAACGATGCGAATGACCAATATTATATAGATGTCAAAAAGGACATTGATTTTGATGCCGAAATCGAAGAACGGGGCGAATTTATGGGGCCAGATGGCCTCAACCGTTACTTCTTTGACGCTATGCGTCAAGAATTTGGTTTTTCAGAAACAACGTATGTCACTGGACATAAAATCTGGTTCTTTGAGCTTCCCTGGCCTGAGAAAAAAGTGACTCGCCCAGGATATTTCTTCTTTGGTAAACCAGATGAACGGTCAACGGCTCAACCACCTAGGGATTTTTACGTATACCTCGCCCCCCCATTTAGTGAGTTTAATTGGAATGGAGATGTCCAGCCCAATGAAGTTATCTTCCAACTGAAAGCATTTGGGCAAGAGTTTGAGGAACTTGTCCGCAGCTATGCTGGGGCACGCACACTCGCTAATGAGTCAGCTTCTCATCGTGATGTGTATGCAGACAAAGCTGATTATTATCTTGGAAAATTACTCCGATGGCTAAGAGAGAATATCGCAAATTATTTGCATGTTTATCATCAGGGAGTTACCAAGTCCATCACAGAGTCCCTGAAAAAAACGAAAAGCTCAGCCAGTGGAAATATCCAAGAGCTAGTTGAGGTGATTGCTTCAAATTTATTATCCCCAGAATTTGAGGATCAATACCCAGATTATCCAGCCTTTCAAAATTCTCAACAGCCAATTTCTGAAGAATCGCGTTCAACCTCGGCAAGGGAGGCTATCAGCTATCTGTCTGGGCGTGGAATCACACGTCTAGGCCGAGTGGTATTAGAAGGTTTAAACTTGATCGATGCTGAAGATAATATTCGTCCATACAACTCCAAATATGCAAATCACTTCTTAGAAATCCTGCAATCCAAACCAGAGAATCAGGTTGTTAATCGTGGAGACTTGATCGAACTAGTGGCTTCCGGTTTGACACCGGTTGAGAAGGATTTGCGCTTTAAAATGGAACCTGAATGGGTGGTAGTTGTACTCTTAGCTTTAGTACACAATGGGGACATTATCATCAACCTGGAAGGAAAATCAGCCTTAGATGCCAGTAGTATTGAAAAGGCTGCAATGACTGCTATCCAGGATCTCAAAGATTTTCGCTTTATCAGCCGCCCGAAAGAATTACCGATCAACACTTGGACTCTGGTATTCGAAGGCTTAGGTCTCACTCCAGGATTGATAAAAGATGCGAACACCAGGGAAGAAGCTGTAAAAGCATTGCAGACATTTGTTCAGGCGGAAATAAAGCGGATTGTCGAGGTAGATCACAAAATAGACAATGGCCTGCGCTTATGGAACACCCAAATATTTACTGATAATCCCACATTTGAAGTCGTTGGAGGTGTTGTTGTTGGCTCGGATCAACCAGAAATAAGTCTTTCAGTTACAGAGCTAAAACCTTGTATTCGCGGATACAAACAACTCCTTGAGGAATTAATAAAATTCAATACCATTGGCAAGCTCAGAAACCTGCGAATGACTAAGCAGGAGATAGAAGATGCCCTTGATAATAAGAAATCTATTCAACGCATTGAAGAACTTGTCAAGCTAATTTCTGATATTCAGCCCGTTACTGCTTATTTAGCAGTAGCCCAAGCAAATATACCACAAGACCATCCTTGGTCAGAAAAAACTATGAGTGCCAGACAAAACCTGATTGATACAATCAGAAAGTTCGGGAGTGGGGATCAAGAAGACATTTCATCTAAAGCTCTGATGAGAGAAGTAGAAAATCTAAAGAAAGATTACATTAAAGTGTATTCAGAGTTTCACCACAATTTGATTCTAGGTGCAAAGGATGACGATAAACGCCGAAAGCTTTACGAAGACTCACGATTGAAGGCGTTACAAACCTTGAATCAATTAGAGCTAACTAGTGGTTCTGAATTGGACACATGGACAAATTGGGCAACTGAACTGATCTCATGTCGAGAATTCCACGAAGGCGTGATTGAAGACAATCCAACCTGCCCTTACTGCAACTTACAACCAAAAGCTCAAAAACATATTAGCGATGCAAAAGAGCGGCTAACTACCCTCGATCAAATGTTGGATGACATGCTGAAAGGTTGGCGACAGGCATTAGTTGACGCCCTCTCCAGCGTAAGTGCTCAAAAAAGCCTTGAGGCCATGACACCCAAAGAGCGAAAACCAATAGAAGAATTTCTGAAACAAAATGAAGATGATCTTCAAATACCCGCTGGATTTGTTGATGCAGCTCAAAAGGCACTGAGAGGTATAAGCTCGATCATTCTACCAGTGGGCAAATTGATTAAAGCCCTCAAAGCTGGTGGCGTACCAAGTACGCTAGCGGAAATGCAACGTCGCTTCAATGATTTCATGAAAGAGCATATGAAGGGGCATGATCCAGAAAATACTCGACTGACACTCGACCAGTAGGAATTGATGATATGACATACCAACCGCATTTGATGGAAATAGATCCAGACGAACAACTTTCTAAAGAAGACAAGGCTAAGAAAGCCGAATATCGGCAACGACTGGCTGAAAAATTGAATGACCCTGAATTGCGGCAGATTGAAGGTTTTCCGATTGGAGATGACGAAGAAGTATTAGAACTTTCCGACCCGCCATATTATACAGCTTGCCCTAATCCCTTTATTGAAGAACTACTTGATAAGTGGCAAGAGCAGCGAAATATAATTCGAAAATGGGTTGGATTGGATGAGGATGAGAGAGGAGAAAATTTTCTTCGCAAACCTCTTTCAGTAGATGTCAGCGCAGGAAAATATCATCCAATTTATAAACTGCATCCATACCCTACAAAAGTACCACATCAAGCAGTAATGAGATACATTTTGCATTACACTGAACCGGGTGACCTAGTTTTTGATGGGTTTTGTGGAACTGGTATGACAGGTGTTGCTGCAAATTTGTGTGGGGATAAAGCCGAGGTCCAAAAGCTAGGTTTTCGAGTAGATGATGACAATTCAATCAAGCTGGAAAATGGAAAAATAATATCTTATCTGGGTGAACGATTCTGTATCCTAAATGATCTTTCAACATCTGCTGCCTTTATCTCCAAGAACTTGAATTCAAATACAAATATAAAGAGATTGGAAGTTCTGGCACGTAAGGTATTCGAAGTAATCGAATCAGAAATTCAGTGGATGTACCTCACTCTTCATAATCCAACTAAAGAAGTAATTAATTCTGCTACAGAAAAAATCACTCAAAACAAAAAAAATCGTAATGATGATTTCTCATTTGGTATAGTAAACTATACAGCTTGGTCTGATGTGTTTATTTGCCCTCACTGCTCAAATGAAATAGTTTTTTGGGATGCAGCTGTTGATGAAGAAAATGGTAAAGTAGCAAGCAATTTTAGTTGCGATCATTGCTCAAATGAAATTTCAAAAAAGGAACTCGAAAGAGCTTGGGATAATAAGTTTGACAAAGCATTGGGCAAATCTATCAAAGAAGCAAAAAGAGTACCTGTCATAATAAATTATTCTATTGGGAAGAAAAGATACAAAAAAAAGCCTGACAAATTTGATTTTGAGTTATTAAAAATAATTGAAAGCATGGATATTCCGTATTGGTATCCAACTTCTAGGATGCCTAATGGCGATGAATCAAGACGCAACGACGATATAGGAATTACCAATGTTCATCAATTTTACTCAAAGAGAAACATATACACCTTAGCTTATATAAACTCCCTGACTAAAAACAATCCAGACTTTTTATTTGCTATAACGCGAGTAGCACTGCAAATAACTCATCTATATAGATTGACCTATCAAAATGGGACCTGGGGGGCAGGAGGCGGTCCGTTATCAGGCACATTATATATTCCATCACTCATAAAAGAGTTAAATATATTTATCCGTTTAAAGGCAGGAATCAAGAATCAGATAAAAAACCGAAATTACCTCTTAGAGCAAAAGACAACTGTAACTACAAATCAATCGTCAACAGACCTAAAACAAATAAACTCGAATTCAATAGACTATATATTTGTTGATCCCCCATTTGGTGGCAATCTAATGTACTCTGAATTGAATTTTATTTGGGAATCTTGGATAAACGTGTTCACAAATAACTCCCACGAAGTAATCGAAAACAAATCACAGGGGAAAGGAGTTTTTGAATTTCAGAGATTGATGACAAGCTGTTTTGAAGAGTTCTATAGAATCCTAAAACCGGAGAAATGGATAACAATCGAATTTCACAATTCAAAAAACAGCATTTGGAACTCTATTCAAGAAGCTCTTAAGGTTTCTGGATTTATTATTGCCGATGTCCGGACTTTGGATAAGAAGAAAAAAACTTTTAAACAGGTTGTTTCAAGCGGTGCAGTTGACCAGGATCTTATTATTTCAGCTTATAAGCCAAGCCTAGATTTCGAAAACAAATTCCTCATAAGCGGTGGAACTGAAGAAAGCGTTTGGGAATTTGTTCGTCAACACCTGGAACATCTTCCAATTGTTGTGACAAGCCAAAAAGTGATTGAAACTATTGCTGAGAGGACAACCTTCCTTTTATTCGACAGAATGGTTGCATATCATATTCAAGTTGGAAAAACCATCCCAATATCTGCGTCTGAATTTTATAAAGGTTTGAAAGAAAGATTTCCAGAAAGAGATGGAATGATATTTTTACCTGATCAAGTGACACATTACGACAGAGAGAAAATGTCTATCAAAAATGTCGCCCAATTAACACTATTCGTGACAGATGAAAAAAGTACAATTCAGTGGCTCCGTCAGACTTTGGATGAGAATTCAAATGGAGAACCTCATTCATACCAAGAACTACAACCCAAATTCTTAAAACAATTACAACAAGCCCGACACGAAGAGCTTCCGGAATTGGTGGAAATTCTGGAACAAAACTTCTTACAGAATGAACAGGGTAGATGGTATGTCCCGGACCCAAATAAAGCCAGCGACCTTGAAAAGATTCGCAACAAAGCACTACTTCGAGAATTCAACCAATACCTTGAAGATAACAAGAAGTTGAAGCAATTCCGTACTGAAGCTATTCGAGCTGGATTCGCTGACGCATGGCAACGCAAAGATTATAAAATAATCGTTAAAGTAGCTGAAAGATTACCAGAGGTAATTATTCAAGAAGACCCCGACCTTCTAATGTATTACGATAATGCCAGTTTGCGAGTGAATTGATGTGCTAAATCATTTAATTAACCACTTTCCCGAAAACACCTATCCTCTCATCATCACTTATGACCCTGATAGGCTATTGGAAGATGAAGTTGTATTAGAAGCATTAGTTAGGCGTGGTTATAGACTTGTTTTTGAATCTGATCCGATCCATTTGCGGTACCAGATAGAAGGACTAAAACCACTTACAGTTGAAAAGCCCGTTGTTATTCGGACAGAAAAAGCATTGAATAAATTGCCATATGATTTATGGCAGCAAGGACATCATGTCCAGCTATCGTTGAATAATTTCTTTCCAAATCTATCTTATCCTGTCATACAACAACTCACTCCATCTCAAATTTGGAAATTAGGTGAGGTCAAGCCCTCTCCCAGACGTCTTGGGCATGATGGAACGATTCGATTTGTCCTGAAAGAAGTCTTCGGCATTGATGTCAAACTCATACATCAAACGGATTATTTCCTGTTCTGGCTTAGTCAATACCACTATCAAACTGACCCAATGGCGGAAATTTTCTTAGAATTCCTGATAAAACAGCTCAATACTATTCCTGGGTATGGATCCTGGCCTATCCCTGAAATCTTCACAAACAAAGATCAGTATTTAGACCTGTTGCAAAGTCTTTGGAGGGATTATGTGGAACAGAAGGCAGGGAACCAAATTGAAGAATCAAGAGCACCATATTATGTGAGCTTTGAAAAAAGTGATCTGCTGCAAACCCAATTAGCAAAGCTGGTTCAGATTGGGCATCTTCAGCCAGTAAAGATCGCCAAGGATGAAGGACTTCCCTACTGGATCAAGTCAGGGATAATTAAAGAAACTGAGAATGTTGATTTAAGACGGTTTGAACAATTGCAAGAATCCTTTAGCACCTACAACCTAGAAACTAACAGAAATTATCGTTGGGAAGAATGGCAGCAATTAGCCTTTGATTGGGCTGAATTTACCATGCTTCGTTATAAACCCGGTTTGAAGCTGGAAAAAGATCAGGAAGGCTTCTTTAAGCAAAAACAAAACGAGGTAAACACAGCTTTTCTCACCTGGCTTACAGAAAAGTATTCCTATTTGGCTGGACGACAATTGCCTATTCCCCATCATCTGTACCATGTGCCGCATTATCTAGCCCACGAAAGAAGCAAAGGAGCTATTGATCGAGTTGCTCTTCTGGTTATGGATGGCATGGCGTTAGCAGACTGGAAGGTTATACACAACACATGGCGTAGTCATCATAGAGACTGGAAGTTTGATGAAAAGCTATTGCTTGCCCAACTACCAACCATCACTGCAATCTCACGGCAGGCACTTATCAGTGGATTACGGCCAATGGAATTCGCTGATTCCCTCAAAGATAATCGCCAGGAACCAAAGCTGTGGACAACCTTTTGGGAAAGGCATCAGATAGCAAAGTCTGACATTATTTATGATCATCTACCTAAAAATATGGGGAATACACTACCATCTTGGATTGATAAGCCCAGATTAAAAATTGTCTGCATGGTGAAAAATAATCTTGATGATATGATCCACAATTCTTTACATGGGAGCAAAGGATTTTTCTCGGATTTAGGACTTTGGCTTGATAGTGATTCTCACGATTTAGAAAGAATCCTTGATGAGTTACTTAATCAAGAATTTTCAATCTTTGTTGCCAGTGATCACGGGCATGTAGAAGCCACTGGATTTGGTAAAATCACGGATGAAGGACTGACTGTGGAAACCCGGGCTAAACGCGCTCGGGTTTATAACAATATCAACTTTGTTTCCCAGAACAAAGAAAAACGTCTACCTTCATTCGTGTGGCATGGTGACAATTTGCTCCCAGAGAATGTCTGGGCATTAATGCCTGAAAAGAACCATGCATATATTAGCGAAAATGAAATCGTTGTTGCTCATGGTGGAGCTACATTAGAAGAAGTGGTTGTGCCTTTTGTAAGGATAAAAAAATAGTATGGATAAAGATATTGGCTTCAATCGAAATATAAAATTAGACTGGCTGAATGCTACAGCCTCTTTTTGTGCTGAAACCAGAGACCCTGATGAAATCCGAGAACGGCTGGAGGGGGTGTTATATAACGACAGAAGCGGAGTTGAAGCAATTCGCAAATCCATCGATATTCTCATCAATATTTGGTACAAAAACAGAGAGACTTATCCTTCCCTGGTTGAATTTGCAACTAAACATTATCAAGAAACATTCCGTCCGTCAGATCGATTGTGGCTACACTTTGGACTTACGTTATTGTATTATTCATTCTTTCGGGAAATAGTTTCGGTAGTTGGTAAGCTCTGCAGGCGCGGTATCTTGATAACAAACAAAGAAGTAATCAAGCAGCTTATTTCAGAAAGAGGGCATCTGGGATCATTGGAACGCTCTGCTCAAAGGATAGTCTCATCGCTAAGAGATTGGGAATTACTGACTGGTTCGGACCATTCTTTTGCATACAAAGCCCGTTGTCGAGAGTTGGAGACTGATAGCAAAGAACTAGAGGTATGGTTGTTGCAATGTGCCTTTATCGGGAAGAATGTTGAACAAATCCCCTTTGGGGATCTAATCAGGTTACCAGAATTGTTCCCTTTCAATATCAAAGTGAGTCTTGATTACTTGAGAAAATACTCCCCTTTTTCTGTTTATCTTGCCGGAGGGGGAATCAAAATGGTTGAATTAAAATCGAAGACATAATCAATTTTGAAAAGAAATTATTTCTTATTTAGGTATATTTTTACCTGTATAAGTGATAAGTAACAGATCCTTACGATAGCACAAGGTCAACTATTAAGTTGTTTGAAGAACTTATATACAAATGGTATTATTAAATTAAATGGCTGAATATCTAAGGAGAAATGAATCCTCAAATCAGAGATTTTTTATCACCGTAAAGCATGGCGAGGACGTATTCGGGAAATTTGATAAATTTGTTTTTAATTTAAACACATCAAGGCGTATTGGAGACCAGGCGGAAAGTTTATTATCTTCCATTTTTGACTCATATGGTATTCCAGATGATTCCCGGAATGATTATTCGTGGAAGATATTTCGAGGTGATGGTTCTCGTTTTATGATGGTATCACAGTCAAAAAATTGGGATCCTAATGCACCTGGTTGATATTGTAGCTGGATTTTTATAAACTATATTTCAACTCTAGTTCATTAGTCAGCCAAGGCAGAATATTTTTAGTTCGCATTTTTTTTATTATTTTTTGCCAGCTGCATTTTCGTAGCATTGTTTGTTCAATTAAAGCGTTTTTTGTCTCCATGTATGAAGAATACACATCTCCCCCCATTTGGCAAGCTGGATTTCGCTCATCGTAGATCAAAACAACATGACCATTTTTTACTGATACTGTCCCATCAGGTTTTACCCCAATTGCTAATATATTTCTTACCAATTGATAATTCTTATTCATCGGACATGGGTTCAATTCTCTATTGTTTTCCCATTTAAATAAAGATGGTACATAACGCCAATATTTCACTCCAATTTCTGTTAAAGAGCATCTTTCATGTCTTTTTCTTTGGATTGAATAAGAACCATCACAGAAATCCCTCTCGTAATTAGATCTTGTTGCCTTTATTGTTGGCCGTGAACATGAGCCTATTTTGGATTCTGTGAACTTGCACTCGATGGCTATTCTATATTCCCCGGAAATAAAGCCATCAAGGCTTGTTGAACGTGGTTCGCCAAGATGATTTACTCTGTATTCTAATGTAAAATTATCTGATGATATTTGGGCTTTGCTAAATAAATCTAGTCCATCATCATCTTTCAATTCGGATAAGAAATGCAGAGAATCTTGGATTATTAAATTCCCGAAAATGCTCAATGTTAATGCTTGAGAGCTATTCATACTGCGAAACCATTTGTGTCTTTCCCCTTTTGGTATCAAATTCAGCAATTCATGTATTTCATGCTGGTTAGCATTGGGATTGATGATTACATTGCGCCAGGATTCACTTCGCAGAAAGACTGGTGGACGACTGTACAATCCCCGCGGATGGTCAAAGAACCTCTCCCAATCCGAGTAATTTTCTTTTTGATACTCCCAATACCTATGAAGTAATTCATTTTTATAACTTGTGTAATTATTAAACATCAGTGGAAATCCGTTTTCCTTATAAATAAGAAATTTAAATTATTTGTTTTTTCATTTATTGTTTGATTGCGATGAATTGAATTTTACTTTAAGTATATAATCCACAGCCTTCTGTGCCTGAGAAGCGGCCTTTACAACCATCGTTTTATCTTGCTTGAAAACCTGTAACCAACTTTGAAGGTAAGCGGCTGAATTATTTGTAAGATCTGGATTCTCAATTCCTGTGAAAGCACATAAGAATGAAGCGCCCATTTCAGCAATCAATTCCTCTTTTGAATATCGAATCTTATCACTGCGCTTGGCTTCAGAAATACCTTCACGATTCAACCGTGACATATGTCCAGTGGAATGAACCAATTCGTGAAATAATGTAGCGTAATATTCTGAAGTTGAATGAAAATCGACCACCCCTGGAATACGGATCTGATCAAGAGCAGGAATATACATTGCCTTTAGACCAAGGTTTACTTCTGGTCTAACTACTGGATAGTGAGCATATACTTCTTCACAAGAACCAATTCGCGGGATTATGGGTTGAATTTCACTATCTTCATCAATACCCTCGCATTGATCAATGTTGAATACGTTGTATGTCCGAGCTATATATACTTTCTTGATTGATTCTGATTCATCTTCTTGAGATAAATTCTTCTCGTTAATTAGAGTAGATTTCCAGAAAAGGATAGTCTCTGACGATTGTCCTTTCTTCACATATCCACCCATTTGTTTCGCTTGTCTGAAGGTCAGCCAGGCATTCTTTGGATAACCATACTGTAAACAAGCCAAATTCAATAAGAAAACATTTATACCTCGATAAACTTTTCCGGTTGAGAAGTTAGCAGGAATTGGAGAGAATGAAGTTTTGAAAGGTTTCCTCCAGGGAATGATCCCATTCTCCATGGCAGCCAGGATATTGTTTGTGACTGTTTGGTAAACATCTGCTTTTTTCATTCTATTGCTCCTTTTGTGAGTCATTCTGTATTTCTCACTCCCTGCATTTTTTGAAAGCGGGGTGATTGCAATAGAAAAAGCCACTTTCGCAAACACTTTGTCAAGTCGGTGAGAGAAACGGCGCAAGCCCGGATGACTTTACAAAGTGGGAAGTGGCTAAGATTGCAGATAACTCACCCCAGCTTGAGATAAAAATGCTGATAGGGTGTATGAAGAGAAATACAGAAACGATCAGGAGCAATGAAAAAGACGTGAACAAGTCACTTCAATATTATTGGAATAGAGAAGAGTATCTGGTTGAAAATGTCAACTAATGAGTGGTACTAAATTTGGGGGCTTGATAATTAGTGGATATTTGGGATATTATGATTTTTGAAATCAAGACCATTTAGACAAACCTTAAAAAAACTTGAATTATTATAATTGGCATGCTATCATAATGTCATACCAATTATGAATAATATATATACTCCTGTAAAACGCCAAGAAAAACTATCATATCAGGTAGCTGAACAGATCCAACGGCTCATTCTTTCACCCGATCTGAAACCTGGCGACCGTCTTCCAACAGAACGTGAATTAGGGGAAAATTTCAATGTCAGCCGAACAGTAATCCGAGAAGCGATTCGTACTTTGGAAGCTCGTGGTCTTGTAGCTTCACAAACAGGGTCTGGGACTTATGTACGCGCTATGCAGGGGAAAGATGTAGCTAATGCATTGGGAATATTCATTAATTCCCAGGATAAATCCTTTTCGTTGGAGTCGCTTATGGAAATTCGGCGAGTTTTAGAAATTGAAGTGGTTAAATTAGCCGCCCAGCGGGCTAATGAAGATAACATAAAACAACTGGAAAACTGCATAGATAAGATGTGTAAAAGTGTAAATGACACAGACAAATTTTCCAAATGGGATTTTACTTTCCACCTTATGCTTACAAATGCATGTGGCAATCAGTTATTTAGAATTGTTTTAGAACCGCTTACAGAATCCCTTCTCGACCTGATCTGGACAGGCACGACTACTCCAGGTGCTGCGGAGGATGCGTGCAAGTACCATCGGGATATTTTGGATAGAATAAAAAATAAAGATTCGGAAGGAGCCGTAAAAGTCATGCGTGCACATCTTGCCCAATCTTATCGAGTTGCCGCTGGGGGAATTAAGCATCGACCTGAGGAACTGAGGTAAAAAATGACCACAAAATTAATCTTTTTTGGATACGCTGGATATAAAATCATCACTCCTGATAATAAACATATCGTAATAGATCCATTCCTTACAAATAACCCTGTTGCTCCATATACACCTGCGGAATTAGAGCAGGTTGATCTCTTGTTGATCACCCATAACGCGTATGATCATTTTGGTGATGCGCCGGAGATCATTGAACGTTATAAATGCCCGGTGGTATGTGCGCTGGATGTTGTCCATCGGCTGAAGACTGTTCATAATATTGATCCTGACCTTCTTCGTGTGACTATATGGGGAATGGCAATGAATGTGGCTGGAATTCCAGTTCGGCCTATTGAAAGCCATCATTGGTCGTTCAATATAACTCCTGATGGGAATTTGCTTTCTGGACCCGCAATGGGTTACATTATAGAAACTGAACCCGGGGTTCGTATCTACCATCCGGGAGATACAGCAATCACTCAGGACATGAAATTATGGGGAGAACTTTATCAGCCGACAGTCGGATTGATGCATGTTATGCTGCCAGAGAATTCCCTGCCCCATATGGAATGTTATTTATGCGGTGAATTGACAGAAGAAGAAGTAATCTTAGCCAGTAAATGGCTGGGATTGGAACACATTGTCGCAAGCCATTATGTTTCAAAGGATTCCCCCGGTGTAAAGTCGTTTGTTGAAAAAGCGGATATTGCAAAAAAAGAAGGGCGTTTATCTGCCAAAATCAGTGTAATCGATCCAGGCGAAGTGCTGGAATTATAAAAACCATTTGGAGGTAAAAATGACTATCAGTGCAATCAGCATGGATGAATCCCTTGCCATGCTGAAACAATTCAAAAAGGAAGTGATGAGCGAGCTCAAAGCGCCCGCAGATCTCTCCAAAGATCAAGTATTAGAGATCTACCGCAAGATGGCACTCATCCGAGAATTTGACACTAATGTTAAAGAGCTTTGGAAACAGAATTTCATTTATGGGTTAGCTCACTCATATATAGGCGCAGAAGCGGTTGCTGTAGGTGCTTGTGCAGCGCTTAAAAAGGGTGATTACATTACCAGTACCCACCGCGGGCACGGCCACGTTATCGCTATGGGTGGCGATGTAAATAAAATGATGTCTGAATTGATGGGCAAAGCGGATGGATACTGCCATGGTAAAGGCGGTTCTATGCATATCGCATCGGTTGATGATGGCATGCTCGGCGCCACCGGGATCGTTGGCAGCGGAATGCCGATCGCGGTTGGTTCTGCTTTATCCGCTCAGGTGCTGAAAAAAGACAACGTCACCATTTGCTTCCATGGAGATGGGGGTACCAATCAGGGCGTCTGGCATGAATCGATTAATTTAGCAGCCGCCTGGAAGCTTCCGGTAATTTTTCTGTGCGAGAATAACCAGTGGGCGATTTCCTTGAATTACACCAAGGCAACTGGCAATCCGGTAGTGGCAGACCGCGCGGTTGGCTACGGAATCCCAGGTGTAACTGTTGATGGATTCAACCCGTTTGCAGTATATGAAGCAGTGCGTGACGCCGTTTCCCGGGCACGTAAGGGCGATGGGCCTTCTCTGATTGAAGCCCGTTATTATCGGTATATCGGGCATTTTGTTGCAGACGACGAGCGATATCGTGACACAAGCACTAACGATCCATGGAAGGAAGAGATGGATCCGTTAAAACGCATTCGCGAATATCTTGTTTCATCCGGCACAGCGAGTACGGAGGAAGTTGAGCAAATTTATTCATCGGCAAAAAAGGAAGTGGAAGCAGCAATTGTACATGCCAAAAAAGCACCTGAACCTTCAACGGGTACTCTATGGGATGGATTATATTCTCCAGAGTTTACGAAAAATATGGTGGTGAATAATGAATAAAACAATAACAGTTAAGAAAGCAATTAACGAAGCGCTTCACGAGGAATTTGAGCGTGATCCATCTGTGATCATAATGGGGTGTGACGTTGGAATACGCGGAAACCCCTTTGGTGTAACAGCCGGGCTCTACGAGAAATTTGGTGCGGACCGTGTTCGGGATACGCCTCTTTCTGAAGCTGCCTTCGTGGGGTCATGCCTAGGTGCAGCCATTACAGGATTGCGGCCAATTGCCGAAGTTTTATTCACCGATTGGATTACTATTCCCATGGATCAGATCGTAAATCAGATTGCAAAACTCCGTTATATGTTCGGCGGTAAGACTAATGTCCCATTGGTTATTCGCGCCCCAGTTGGTGCAGGTGGCGGACAGGCAGCACAGCACTCACAGTCTTTTGAATCATGGTTCAGCCATGTCCCCGGGCTGCAGGTTGTCATGCCTATCACACCATATGATGCAAAAGGACTGCTTAAAACCGCTATTCGAGGTAATGACCCTGTTTTGTTCTTTGAACACAAACGGGGTTATGAAATCCAGGGAGAAGTGCCCGATGAGGATTATACGATTCCATTTGGCCAGGCAGTAGTATGCCGTGAAGGCAGCGATGTGACCATTGTCGCGATTTCCATTATGGTTCATAAAGCATTAGCAGCTGCAAAAGAACTCAGTGCACTTGGGATTGAATGTGAAGTAATTGATCCGCGGACGATATATCCATTTGACTATGATGCTGTTCTCAAATCAGTCAAAAAGACTCATCGGCTGATTGTCACCCACGAAGCAAACCGGCGCTCAGGTATTGGCGCTGAGATAGTATCGCAAGTAGTTGAGCGCGGGTTTGAAGAATTAGATGAGAAGCCAGTCATTGTGGCGGGTTTAAATGTCCCCATGCCTTATAACCGTACTTTGGAAAGTATGGTCATCCCCAGCGAAGAGAAAATCAAACAAGCTGTTCTCAAAATGATGGATAAAGTATAGGAATTGAGGATTTGATGGCAACTTTTTTTACAATGCCAAAACTTGGCATGAACATGACGGAAGGGCGCATCATTAACTGGTTAGTAAAAGAAGGTACTACCATAAAAGAAGGTGACCCTATACTTGAGATTGAGACTGATAAGGCAACTAATGAAGTTGAGTCGCCAGCAAATGGTGTTTTAGCAAAGATAATGCATGATGTTGGCGAGGATGTTCCCTGCAACGGTGTACTGGCAGTTATTTTAGAAAAAGGTGAAACTTTGCCAACTGATATCCCGGCGATGATAGGCCAGGAAGTAGCGCCAACTGCAGAAGTGGTCGTTAAATCAGAAGAAAAAAGTGATAAACATGAATTAAGCGACTCATCTGAACCAGGAAAAGTCCGCGTCCGGATTTCACCTTCCGCAAAGAAACTTGCCCGCGAATTGGGCGTTGACATAAACTCTGTCGTACCGAGTGGATCACAAATAAGAAGAGAAGATATTCAGTTGGCGTTCAACGCGGCAAACAAATCAAAGATAACTAAAACCACTGGTGTGACTATAAAACCCTACTCTGGTATTCGCAAACGGACAGGTGATGCGATGGCAGATTCAACAAGCACAACAGCAATGGTTCCATTATTCCTAGAAGCCAATGCTGAAGGGCTGCTCAAACAACGGAAGGAGATGGAAGGTTCGGTCGGAAAGGTTTCCTATAACATATTGCTTGCCAAGCTGGTTGCGGAAGCATTGGTCGAATATCCATATATGAGCGCTCAATTATCCGGCGACGAGATATGGGAGTTTTTGCATGTAAACATTGGTATAGCAGTCGATAGTGAAAAAGGGCTTTTTGTCCCTGTTCTAAAAAACGTTGATAAAAAATCAATTGAGGATTTGCATAAAGAATTCATTGTTGCTGCAGGGCGAGCTCAAAATGGTAAAGCTACCGTTGATGACTTGAGTGAAGGAACATTTACGATTACAAATCTGGGCGCTCAGGAAATTGAATCATTTGTGCCCATAATTAATTATCCACAGTGCGCCATATTAGGAGTTGGAGCGATAAAACCAAAAGCTGTTGTGATTGACGGAAAAATCAAATCCCGACATATGATTGGATTGACATTAGTATTTGATCACCGCCTTGTGGATGGTGCTCCAGCGGCACGTTTTCTTCAAAAGATAAAATTATTGATTGAAGGATTAGATAAATAAGGAGAGAAGATGAAACCAAAGATTGGATTTATTGGTTTGGGAATCATGGGTAAGCATATGTCCTCCCACTTGATTGAAGCTGGATATGAGGTGTTTGTTTACGATATAAATTCTGAAGCAGTTGAAGAATTGGTTGGTAAAGGAGCAGTTGCTTGCAAAAATTGCAGTGAAACTGCAGCTAATGCTGATGTAGTGATCTCGATGGTTCCCGATTCACCCGATGTTGAGAAAGTTGCCCTGGGCGAGAATGGTATTCTGGAATCAGCTCGTGAAGGATTAATTTACATTGATATGAGCACGATTGCACCAGGGACTGCCGTTAAAGTGGCCGAGGTGTTAGCTGAAAAAGGTGTCCGTTGTCTTGATGCTCCGGTCTCTGGTGGAGAAACAGGTGCAAAAAATGCGGCTCTGTCCATCATGGTCGGCGGGCCAAAAGATCTTTTTGATGAAATGAAGCCGATTTTTGAGACAATGGGGAAAACAATTACTTTATGTGGAGCTAATGGTACTGGCCAAACAGTGAAAGCATGCAATCAGATACAGGTTGCATTGAATTTCATTGGTATGGCGGAAGCGTTTGTATTGGGCACTAAAGCAGGTGTTGATCCTTCCGTCATTTTAAAAGTGCTCAGCGGTGGGTATGCTCAAAACCGTGTAATGGATGTACGCGGACCAAAAATTGTCAAGGGGGAGTTTGAGCCTGGGTTTAAGAGTAAATTCCATTATAAAGATCTGAATATCATCATGGATACGGCTAAGAATTTGAATGTGCCGCTGCCAGCAACCGCAGTTGCCCATGAGCTGTTCAGTGCACTAATCGCATCTGGACGTGGAGATCTGGACCATTCAGCCGTGATAAATATCATTGAGGATTTGGCAAAAGTGGAAGCCCGAACGAAGGGCGCATAATCAAAATGGCTGATCAAATTAACTCAAAGAAGCTTATCAATCTTTATGAATTAATGGTTCGAATTCGATTTCATGAAGAAGCTATTAAAGTCTTGTTTACCCAGGGGAAGATCGGTGGTACAACCCACCTTTGCATCGGACAGGAAGCGGTTGCAGCAGGTGTGATCGCGCAGCTGCGATTAGATGATTTTATCTCCAGCACACATCGCGGGCACGGCCACATGCTTGCAAAAGGAGGGGAATTAAAACCTATGTTGGCTGAAATTCTTGGGAGGGTTGATGGATACTGCAAAGGCAAAGGCGGCAGTATGCATATCGCAAGTATCAAATTAGGTAACCTTGGTGCGAATGGTATTGTCAGCGCAGGTCTCCCAATTGCTGTTGGCTCAGGTTTATCCGCGAAAATGCGGGGAACGGATCAGATAACTGTTGTCTCATTTGGTGATGGTGCAGCAAATGAAGGGAATACGCATGAGTCAATGAATATGGCTTCAGCGTGGAAGCTCCCCGTGCTGTTCCTGTTTGAAAATAATAAATATGCTGTCTCAACGCATACAAGCAAATCAATGGGCGGCAGTATGGAAAAACGTGCGGCAGGGTATGATCTTCCTTTTATTAAAGCAGATGGGATGGATCTCGAAGCAGTATATATGGCAGCAAAAGAAGCTATTGCACATGTTCGTTCTGGAAAAGGCCCCTATGTAATGCAGTGTGACACATATCGTTATGAAGGGCACTATTATGGTGATCCTATGATCTATCGCTCTAAGGATGAGGTCGATGGGTGGCGTGAAAAAGATCCGATCATGCGCGTTGAAGACATTATGGTCGAGCGGGGAATACTGACAAAAGAAGAATACCAGAAGAAGAGAGTAGATATACAGATGGAAGTGGACGAAGCAGTGGTTTTCGCAGAAGCAAGCCCGCAACCACCTATTGAATCAATGTTTGAAGACGTTTATACGGAGTGGCAGTCATGAACGAGAGAACATTGACTTATAAGGAAGCGGTTGCAGAAGCAATTGCGGAAGAGATGGCACGAGATTCCAGTGTATTCATAATGGGAGAAGATGTCGGTTTACATGGGGGAGCCTTTGGGGCAACCAAAGGACTTTTTGAAGAATTTGGCCCCGGACGTGTAAAAGATACACCTCTGACCGAATCAGTTATCGTTGGCGCAGGAGTTGGAGCAGCTTTGACTGGCATGCGCCCTATTGTAGAAATCATGTACATTGACTTTATGTGTATGGCAATGGACTCGATCGTAAATCAAGCAGCAAAAGTAAAATATATGTTTGGTGGGCATGCACGTGTTCCATTGACAATTAGAACTGCTTTTGGTGCAGGATGTGGCAACGCAGCTCAACATTCTCAATCTCTTGAAACCTGGTTGATGGTAGTTCCAGGGCTTTTGGTTGTGATGCCCTCCACCCCTTATGATGCAAAGGGATTATTGAAGTCGGCTATCCGTAACGATAATCCAGTCATTGTCATAGAGAATAAGCAATTGTATGGCATTTCCGGGCATGTTCCTGAGAAAGATTATTTGGTGCCGATCGGAAAAGCGGCAGTGCGTAAAGAAGGAAAAGATATAACCCTCATTGCAACCAGTCGCATGTGTAACTTTGCATCGAGCGCGGTAGAGAAGCTGTCTTCCGAGGGAATAGATGTTGAATTGATTGACCCACGTACAATAAAACCACTCGATATGGAGACGATTGCAGCATCAATCGCCAAGACGCATCGGGTAGTTGTGGTAAATGAAGGTCCCATAACCGGTGGTTTCAGTAATGAAGTATCTTCTAAAATCATGGATACATGTTTTTATGATCTGGATGCGCCTGTCGTGCGCGTTGCTGCCGAAGATGTGCCAATTCCTTACAATTCTATCCTTGAAGCTGAAGTAATACCTGCTGAAAAGGATATCTTATGTGCAGTACATAAAGTATTAGAAAGTTAGACAAATAAATTATTCTTATTAAGGAAAACTCTGACCAGATATTTTGAATAAGCACTTGAGGTTTAGAAAATGAAAATTATTGAACGTGAGGATTTGCAAAAAGAATATCTTCCTGGGCGAATGATTCAAAAAGCTGTGGGAAAAGACGCTTATTCGCAAAGTGGAAAAATGACGATGGGCTTTGCTCTTTATTCAGAACAAAGCGGCCCAATGGATCCGCATCATCACGCAGAGGAAATTGTGCATATCTTGAATACAAAGGATGGCTGGGTTCGATTCGGTGAAGCGCCGAGTAAACTCGGTCAACCCATACCATTGAAGCCGGGAATGACACTACATTTCCCCGCTTTGGAATGGCATGTCTTTGAGTTCAAACCTGGTGGGTATATCGATATTATTTACATATACGGGCAAACAGACAATATTCGTCCCGAAGAAATATTACGGGAAGAGAAATGAAGAATTATCTCAATCAAGCAAAGCAGGTAATTATTTACGGCAATTAAGATGAAAAAAAGTTATCGAAAAATAAGAAGGGAGTGAAAGAAAATGATTATTGATGTTCATGCGCATTTAGGTACCGATAGAGTATTTGATGAAGTTCGTGATGAGGACGACATAATTAAAGTGATGGAAGAGAATCATGTGGATGTCACAATCGTGCAACCCATGTTCGGCACCATTGATATTAAAGAAATCCGTGAACTCCACAACCGTATTAATAAATTCTCTCAGGCCTACCCAAGAAAAATTTTTGGCATGGTCAGTATGACACCATTAATACATGAGGCTGATTATTACAATGAGGCAAAACGTTGTGTGAAAGAACTTGGATTTGTAGGTATAAAACTGCATCCAGCAGCACATAGTGTTAGCCCTACGTCAAAATTGGGGGAGATGGTCTGGAAGGTCTGTTCTGAATTAGATGTTCCTCTGATGGTTCATACTGGAGCTGGAGTACCTTTTGCCCTGCCGGCTAATGTTATTGGACGCTGCAAGCAATATAAGAATGTTCAATGTATCCTTGCACACTCAGGCATGATTTCTTTTGCGGGAGAGGCGATTCTAGCTGCTCAGGAATGCCCGAATGTGATTCTTGAAACTTCCTGGACCGCAGCACATCATATTGAACATTTTGTAGAAATGTTTGGGGCCAACAGAGTGATGTTTGCTGGTGATGAGGGAAGCAACTTGGTTGTTGAACTTGCCAAATATCATTCACTTAATCTTTCACCACAAGATTTGGAGTTGTGCCTTTGGAAAACGGCCAACCATGTATTCAAACTGAAATTGGATTAATAATTTTGCAAACAATTAGGATTGGTTGAATGATTGCAGATTCCTATGACATCTGATTATTGAAGGAGGTGAATATATAAGTAGATTATTGTAATGTAGCTTAAAAATAAAAACAAAAATAAAAAAGTAAAGGAATGAGAAAATGAAAAGCAAATTATTTATCGTGTTATCTGCTCTGTTAGTTGCAAGTTTCGTGATTGCTGGCTGCGCTCCAGCAGCTGCACCCGCGGAAGAAGCACCAGCTGCAGAAGAAGCACCAGCTGAAGAAGAAGCACCAGCTGAAGAACCTGTAAAAGTATTTAAGGTTGGTTATATCAATGCTGACCTTGAAAATCCAGCGTGGAATGCTGTGGGTACTGGTTTCACAGATAAGGCAATAGAATTAGGGATGGATGCGATAGCTGTAAGTTCCAGTGGACAGGCGGCTACTCAATTCGAGCATGCTCAGGATATGGTTACCAAGCAATATGATGCTGTAGCGATCTCTGGAACAGATAGTTCAAGTGTAAACGCGGCAGTTAAGGAATTCAATGCCGCAGATATCCCAGTCTGGATCCTTCATATCATGCCTGATGATTCAGAAGCGATATTTGTTTCCATGGTCGATGCACAGAATGAAGGTGGCAACTATGATGCTGGAAAATATTTGGCGGACACATATGCTGCAAAGGGAATGACTGGGGTTGCGGCAGAAATTACAATTAGTCTAGCCCGCAGCAATGGTGCTGCCCGTCATGCTGGTTTCAAGAAGGCAATGGATGAGGCTGGCATTGAATTTACCGAGGTCAAGGAATCAATTACCTATACACGCGATGAATCCTATCAGTTTGCTCAGGATTTAATCGCAGCTAATCCAGACCTCGCGATAATCTGGTGTAACTATGATGAGGCAGTTTTAGGTGCTATGAAAGCTGTCGAAGATGCTGGTAAAGTGGAAGAGATTCTTGTTGGTGGTTTTGATGGATCGCCTGAAAGTTTGAAGGCTGTCTTGGATGGAAAAATCAACGTGATGGCCATTCAACCGCTTTATTACCATGGCACCATTGTTGCCCAGCAGATGTTTGATTATCTGGCAAATGGGACCCAGCCGGAAACTGTCTCAACTGATTGCCCACTGGTTACCACAGAGAATGCTGCAGCCGAAGCTGAACAATATCTTTCTGCTTTGCATGGACCGACAGCAACATTCCCTGAATAAAATATAATTCTAAACATATCAAGAATAGTTGGGGGGCGTTATCGCCCCCCAATTGAGTAATAAAAGAATATAAATAGACGAGTGCAAATGGAAACTGTATTGAAAGTTAGTAATATCAGCAAAACATTTGGGGGTATCCGTGCGTTGATAGACATTGATCTTGAATTCAAGCGTGGAGAAGTGCATTGCATTGTTGGTGAAAACGGAGCGGGAAAATCAACTTTAGGAAAAATCATTGCGGGAATCCATACTCCTGATGAAGGAAAACTTTTATTCCAGGACAAATCATACAAAGAGTTGACACCAGCGAAGGCAAAAGAGCTAATGATAGCCATGGTTACCCAGGAATTAAATCTGATGCCCCATCTTTCAATTTCCGAAAATATCTTTATGTTTGAAAAGGAAAGTTATATAAAAAACGTCATCATTGATCGTAAATTAATTAATAAAAAAGCAGAAAAGCTCTTTGAACAATTTCACCTATCGAACTTACCTCCGGTAACGGCCAAAGTTGAGAACCTGACCCTGGCTCAGCGGCAGATTGTCGAAATCATGAAGGCAATTTCTCAGAAAAACAATTTACTGATTTTTG
>CBDAFG010000113.1:0-49819 GCA_965195205.1 uncultured Pelolinea sp.
ACACCATGCTCGTGTGGATGTCTTTCCAAATTGCTGTGGGTACCCGGCTCGAGGCGAAAATAACGCATATGAAAGTTGTCTGATTTTTCATCCGGACCAACAAAAATCTGCCGAGTCACACCTTCAAACTCACCACTATAAGGTCTTACTTCGACATTTTCCCACAGATAGTTATTTTTCTCCCCAATGAAATAATTTATTTTTGACATAGAGACTCCATTCCAATTAAACTCATCTATCTATTTATTAAAATATTCAGTTTTTCGACAGTAAATTCCTTTTTTAAGAATTTTTCATCACAAAGAAAAAGACCCCATTTCTTTGGTTTAGAGACAAAAGGTAACCTAATTGATTTCTTGATATTTTCCCATTCGATTTTCTCAAGGGTTGATTGAGAAAATCTCTTTTTTTTCTTCGATTTCAAATCTACCCCAACTTCTTTCGTGATCGTATCGACGACAAAATAATAATTTCTTTGACCAACAAATACAAGAAAAGCATATAAAAGAAATACTGTATTGATTAATAAACTATTCTCTATGTAAAAATCCATAATGGCCCGTCCAAAACTGCCAATGGATGACCTTATAAACGCAAAAATCATAAATACCTTAATATTTTATCAATAGGGCGGTCAATAACTGACCGCCCTAACTTAATAATTTTGGTTGTTTTTAATTATTTATTTCTTTTCTGCAGGTGCGCCGGCTGCGACTTCCCAGGCTGTTGGGTTCTTTAGATACATGAACCAAACAATAGCCAACACTGCAAATATGACTACAAGCCCAATCACATCTAAGTATTCCACTAATTTTGTGAATACAAATTGGGGCCATAGGAAACCATCGCCAATACTGGTAATGGATGAAGCTCCTTCAGGCATCGCAAATCCCGCATTCTGGGCAGCACCAGTGAAAAATGGGGACATAACAGTTGCAATGTAGAACCCCACAGCAAGTTCGAGGGTTCCTGCTACGATCATACGGAAGATATTACCCTTCATTAAAGGAGCAAAGAGGGCAACCACAAACGGGATAATCGCCAAATCCGCAAACAGGATGACGCGGTTGCCCGGCAAAATGATGCTGAGCAGGATCGCGATCGGAACCAACAGCAAGGATGAAGAAATCGCTGCGGGGTTGCCGATTAAGATTGCAGAATCCAAACCAATATAGATTTCCCGGTCACTGGCGCGTTTCTTCATGAATTCACGCGCAGCTTCTGAAATCGGAATTAGACCTTCCATTAAAATCTGTACCATGCGAGGCAGCAGCAGCATAACTGCAGCTAGGTTAATGCCGGTTTGAAGAATCTTGACCGCGGCTGATTCAGCATTGTAATAACCAAGCGCGCCCAATGCCAATCCAATGATCAGACCAAGAACGATTGGTTCACCGAAGACACCAAAGCGTTTCTGGATAGTATCAGAATCTACATTCCAATCCTTGACACCAGGAATGCGGTCAAGGATCCAGTTTGTGATGATCGCGAAAGGCACACCGGGAGCGGTTGTGAGGTGCGGAATAGAAATGCCGGGTAAATTATAGAAAGATTGAACAGCTTTGGCTGTCCAGTCTCCCAAAAAGAGCGCCAATGCCGCACCCAAAGCAGAAGCAACCAAGCCATAGGCGAAATTGTCAGAGACCATGTAAACCATGGAGCCCAAAAAAGCAAAGTGCCAAAAATTCCAGATATCGATATTGAGTGTCTTGGTTACTTTGAAAACCAACAGCACCAGATTAACCAGAATGGCAATCGGGATCACCCATAATCCAACATCCGTTCCAAAAGCAATCGCTGCGGCAGATGGCCAACCCACATCCACAATATCGCGGGTGATGTTCCAATTGGTAACCATCGCCTGAGCTACATCAGACAAAGTCCCCCACATCAAACCAATGACCAGATTAATACCAATAAAAGCAATACCGATTGTTATACCTGCGCGGAATGCTTTACCTGGCTTCGCTCCCAGAACTAACCCAACGAAGAAAATAATGATGGGGAGCACAACAGTTGCGCCGAGACTATCAATCACGGCTTTTAAAGTAGTTAAAAATACTTCCATGCTAATACCTCCAATAAATTAAATGAATAAGATTTGTCTAACTTTCCAATGCTTTAACAATTTCTTCGATAACTTCCTCCTTTCCTATCCCTGTCAAAAAAGCTATAGTCTGAATAACAGGTACATTAAGATCTTTAGGGGCAGGTGTAGTCGTTATAATAAGATCTACATCGTCTGCTAAAGATTTGACCTCAGATATTTTACATTGACGAATCATCACATTCAAGCCGCGTTCCTTTAACGCCTCTTCAATCGCTTTCGCGACTACTGTAGAGGTCGCAATTCCTGTTCCACATGCAACTAATACCCTTTTTGGTGTATCCACTTTTTTCTCCTCTTATATCTATAATATTGCATACTATAGTATACCTAATTACCAATTGAATCACCTTCGTGTTTTATTCAGTTTTTCCCAACTTTACGCTTGCTTCAAGCGCTTAATAATACCTTCATATGTGTTTTCATTCAAAAGCTCCTCTACGAGAGCTGAGTTCTGTAAAACCGACGCAATTTCCTGCAGCATCTCGACCTGTGCTTTTGGTTTTTCTAGTGCAAGAAGAAACACCAACCGTACCGGAACAACTTCTTCTGGTGAAATCATGTTTTGGAAAGCCACCGGAATTTTCAATGTTGCCATTCCTAAAGCCGATTTTATAACATGTTCGATTTCAGTGTGTGGAATCGCGGCATTAATACCGCCTCCCAAAGGCAACCCGGTGGGCAGTTGTTTCTCTCTATCAATCGCCGCCTTCACAAATGTGTCTCGAACATATCCTTCTTCAAATAATTTCGACCCAACAGCGGATATTACCTCTTCCGCTTTAGTACAGTTGCAATTGATTAGAACACAATTTTGGTTCAATAGTTTCGCGATAGTTTCACTCATTTTAACAATACTTTTGGCTCTAAGATAATGCGTTTTAGATCAGACAGGAATTTCGCTGCTTGAACACCATCCATAACCCGATGATCCGCACTAAGATTAAAAGAAATAATTTTCTGAATAGCAAGAATGTCGTTATCAGCAGGCATTAAATATCGATTCATTTTTCCAACCGCCAAAATTGCGGTTTGAGGAGGGTTGATAATCGCAGTAAACCGATCGATTTCATACATCCCCAGGTTTGAAATAGTGAATGTGGCATTGGAAAGATCTTCTGGCTTGAGTTTCGCCTTACGAGCTCGATCAGCCAAATCATTAATCTCTTTGGAAATCAAGCGGACATCTTTTTGGTCTGTATTGTGAATGACCGGGACAATTAGGCCATCATCAAGAGCAGTGGCTATTCCCACATGGATCTTCCCGAGAATTTTTATCTCTTTTTCTGAATATTGGCTGTTCAAAATTGGATTTCTTTTCAAGGATAATGCCACCGCTTTTGTTATGAACGCCGTAAGAGAAACCCTCTCACTCTTTTTTTCTTGCTCCTCGTTAATTTCTTTCCTCACATTCTCTAGTGCGTCCATGGGAATATCAATCTGCAAGGTCATATGCGGGGCTTCCTGCATACTTCGCTGCATATTTTGCGCAATTGTTTTACGCATACCAATCAGCGGGATTGTTCTAATTATTGGAATATCACTTCCTGTCATAGTTTTTGTTGAAGAAAGAATCTTTTTGTGTACATCACCTGCTTGAATACGGCTATCCGGTCCGCTGCCAACAATTTCGGATAAATTAATATTTTCCTCAATCCCAATCCTTCGAGCAGCTGGAGTAGCATTGATCTTGCCTGTGAAAACTTTTTTCTGAGAAAGAAAATTTTCTACATCCGTTTTTGTGATTTTCCCCTTCTCTCCAGTACCGGTAATATTATTAATATCAAGTGATTTCTCTTCGATCAACTTCTTTGCAATAGGTGTTGCTGATTTTCCGTCTTTTTCTTCAACCTTCTTTGATTCCTTTGATTTCTTTTCAATCTTCGTGGTTTCCGGGATTTTCTCTCCGGGTTGAAGAATATAAGCGATTATCTCTGTAACTGGTACTGTATCGCCAATTTGATATCTAATACCCGAAAGGATACCAGTTTCTGGTGATTCTACTTCCATTGAGATCTTATCTGTGCTTACCACAGCAATCGGATCTCCTTTTTCCACTTTATCCCCTTCCTCATTAAGCCATTCCAGAATCTCGGATTCTTCCTGAGTAAAACCAAACTTCGGCATAATAATTTCTTTTGGCACCTGGGTTCCTCCTAATACACACCTTTTACAAGTTTTCTGGCTTCTTCAACAATATCCTCTACCTGAGGAACAGCATGGTGTTCGAGAGTACGATTGTATGGAATAGGCATATCCAAACCAGCTAATCTTCGAATTGGTGCATCAAGATAGCCAAATGCATCACTTTCCATGATTACTGCTGAGATCTCTCCGCCAAAGCCGCCTGTTTTTACCGCTTCATGAACAATTAATGCTTTTCCGGTTTTTTTAACGGATGCTGCAATAGGTCCTTCATCCAATGGTTTCAAGGTTCGTGGATCAATAACCTCAAGTTCAATGCCCTCCTCAGAGAGAACTTCTGCCGCTTCAATTGACCGAGATACCATAATTGAAGTCGCGATAACACTTAGATCTTTGCCTTCCCGAACAACCTTACTTTTCCCTAATGGGATCGTATACATTTCCTCAGGTACATCACCTTTCGTCTTGTACAACAGTTTATGCTCAAAGAACATAACCGGATTGTTTTCTTCAATTGCAGACAGCAGTAACCCTTTTGCATCATAAGGAGAAGATGGCATTACCACTTTAAGACCAGGAACATGTACAAACCAGTTTTCTAAACTCTGTGAATGTTGCGCAGCTGCGCCAGTGCCTGATCCTCCAGCCAACCTGATAACAAAAGGCAATTCCGCTTTACCCCCAAACATGAACCGCATTTTTGCTCCCTGCATCACAAGCTGTTCCATTGCTAGAACAACAAAATCACTAAATTGTATTTCTCCGATCGGCCGCATTCCCGTTACTGACGCTCCCACACAAGCACCGGCTATCCCCGCTTCTGAAATAGGTGTATCAATGATTCGGTCAGCACCAAATTTCTCTAATAATCCAGCGGATACTCCAAATGCTCCTCCGTAAATACCGACATCTTCCCCAATCAGAAACACACGTTCATCTTTTTCCATTGCCTGCTGAATTGCTTCACGCAGCGCTTCCATATAACTTAATTCACGCATATATACCTTCCATGATAGATGAGATTTTCGGTTCAGGACTTTCTTCCGCAAATGCAACAGCTTTTTGGATATCTTCCATCGCTTTTTTCTCAATTTTCTTAAACGTTTTATCGTCCATATCCAACAACTTCACAAATCGTTTGATGGGGTCTTTCTTCATCCATTTTTTTACTTCTTCTCTGGTTCGATAAAGTTGCCTGTCGCTTTTTGAATGTCCTTTATATCGATAGGTGATCGCTTCAATTAATGTAGGCCCGCTTCCTTTACGAGCTCGTTCAGCAGCTTCTCTAACCGCTTTGTGGACGGCGATGACATCATTGCCATCAATCGTTAGCCCTTTAATTCCATATGCACTTGCCCGATCACTGATCTGTTCAATACGAAACGCACGTTCAAAAGCCATTGACATAGCATATTGGTTGTTTTCACATAAGTAGATAATTGGTAAGTTCCAGATGCTGGCCATATTCAATGACTCATGAAAAGCACCCTCATTTGCGGCACCATCACCAAATAACGTAAGCACAACTTGATCTGTTTTCCGCATTTTTATACTTAAACCAACCCCCACAGAAATTGGTAGATTACCCGCCACAATACCCTGCGCTCCCAGGTTATTTGACTCTACATCCGCGATATGCATTGATCCACCCCGTCCGCGGCAGTAGCCGGTTTCTTTCCCAAGAAACTCTGCCATCATTCGGTTCAGGTCTCCTCCCCACAAAAGGAAATGACCGTGTCCGCGATGTGTATTTAATAAATAATCGCCTTCATTCAAGGCAGGGCCTGCACCCGCAGCGATTCCTTCCTGCCCGATCGATACATGCATCGTCCCATGTACCTTCCCGCGAGCAAACATATCTAACGCATTTTCTTCAAAGGTACGTGTTAAAACCATTTTGTATAACAAATCCTCTGCTTTTTTCCTGCTGAATTCCCCGCCAATAAGTTGTTCTTCAATCTTTACTTTCGCCATTAAACCTCCATAGTTTATTGTTCAAGAATAGGCATCAATGCCATACTGTCAGTAATTAAAATATCAAGCCAATTCCCATTTAGAACCGCTTCAATCGCTTTTGATTTTCGAGATCCTGCTGCAATCCCGATTATTTTACAGCCACCCGACCGAAGGCGGTGGATATCAACAGCCATAGTCCTCCTATTCACTTCGATTTCAAGAACTTTTCCATTCATGTCCATTATCACACCGCAAAAATTACCTACCCCTCCTTGCTTTTTTACTTCCACCACTTCTTCTTCACTAAGAAAACCTGACCGGAAAATACTGGAAAACAAGGGGTCTACCTCTATCGTCCCAATTCCCAACAAAACAATATCCGATCGATACCCCAATTCCAGAGTATTGCTGATCTGTTTTTGCTCCTTTAAATATTTACAAGCTTTTTCACTATCTAAAAATAAAGGAGAGTGTAAGATTTGACAACTTGCATTTAATTTATTTGCAAGATTGGCAGCCAAATCAGGTCCATCAACGCGAATATCGCTTTTTCCTCCAGATGCACCCATTATCTGAACAACCTGAATGTCAGAGTACGGAAGAAATGGGACCGCATTCACCAACTTAAATAATGTGGTTCCCCATCCAATACTTATAATTGTGCTATCAGATAAATTTCGTTGTAAATAAGCAGCCCCTAATCTGCCCACCAGGTTTAAATTATGTGAATAATCGGATAATCCAGAATTAATTACAAAAGCCGCATCAAGAGAGAACTTTTCTTTCAAGCGGCTTTCTAAACCATTATCCCGCCAAAGCGGGTATTTAATTGTGATTTCAACAATACTCAATTCTTCAGCTTCTGTTAACATTCTTGAAATTGCGGAACGAGAATACCCTACAATCTGGGCAATTTCCGCTTGCGTTTTTTTTTCATTATAGTAAAGAGATGCAACATCAGCTAATAATTGCCTGCGAATATCAGTATCCATACTCTTTCTTATTCAATAATATATTTATAATATAACACACAGCTTCACACTTGTTACAGTTATTCACATATGTGATTTTTGTACTTTGCCAAGAATTATTATTTGAAACTGGTTTTCTGAAACGCAAGTTGTCTCTGTTTAAATTATTGACTTTATTTTGGAAGTCTAATAAACTAATTAGCATGCTTGCACGTGTGTTTTCTTGCGCAGTAATTGGATTAGACGGAGTTGTTGTAGAAGTAGAAGTCGATACTTCTCAAGGGCTTCCGGGGATGGATATCGTTGGGCTGCCAGACACAGCCGTTCAGGAATCGAAGCAGCGGGTGATGGCGGCTATTAAAAACGCCGGGTTTACCTACCCAAGGAAAAGATTAACCGTCAATCTTGCCCCTGGATCCGTCCGAAAAGAGGGACCTGTTTACGATCTCCCTATTGCCCTGGGTGTATTAGCGTGCATGGAAATTATTCCAACCGATGTCTTAAATGATGGTCTCGTGATTGGGGAATTGTCTTTAGATAATTCCGTCCGCCATGTACGCGGTATCCTACCAATGGCTGTTATAGCCCGAGAAAAAGGGTTCAAGCGCATTTTCGTACCTCAAGTAGATGCGGCTGAAGCAGCGCTTATTCCCGAAATTGAAGTTATACCAGTGGAATCTTTAACCGCATTAGTTTCATTCTTTAATGGCCAGCAAACCATCCCTCCGCAGCAATCAACGGAATCGGACAGCTCAGAGCCCTGGGCATTAACAGATTTTAAAGAAGTAAAGGGCCAGGAACACGTCAAACGCGCCTTTGAAGTTGCCGCAGCAGGTGGACATAATATGTTAATGATCGGACCTCCCGGCGCGGGGAAAACCCTGCTTGCCCGGGCGCTTCCCGCCATATTACCTACATTGTCAATTGAAGAAGCGTTGGATGTGACCCGCATTTATTCCATCACCGATCTTCTCCCTTCTGACACTCCCCTCATCCGTGTGCGTCCATTTCGGGCCCCACACCATACCATTTCACATGCCGGGTTGGTTGGCGGTGGCAACTGGCCGCATCCTGGTGAGGTCTCATTAGCTCACCGCGGAGTCCTTTTCTTGGACGAACTGCCAGAATTCGGAAAACGCGTTCTGGAGGTATTACGCCAACCATTAGAAGATAAAACAGTAACTATCAGCCGTGCAAGAGGTTCGCTCTCCTTTCCCGCCAATTTTCAAATGATCGCCGCGATGAATCCCTGCCCCTGTGGTTATTATGGGGACCCATACAAAAACTGCACGTGTTCACAATCATCAATCACCACGTATCAAAAACGGATTTCCGGTCCACTTCTGGATCGCATCGACATCCATATTCAGGTGCCCAGAGTTGACTATGAAAAACTAAGTGATGATCGATTTGGAGAATCCTCATCCACAATTCGTGAAAAGGTAGAAGCAGCACGAACGGTCCAGCGCAGCCGATTCGATGCCAGTGAAAGATCAAAGAAAAATCGCCGCATTTTCTGCAATGCGGAAATGGGGAATGCGGACATCCGCATATTCTGCAATTTAGATGAGGAGTGCAGCACCCTTATGAGAGCTGCCATGAACCAATACCACCTTTCTGCACGCGCCTATCATCGAGTATTAAAATTGGCGCGTACAATCGCTGATCTGGCTAACATGGATAAGATCTCAACTACGCATCTCGCAGAAGCCCTTCAATACCGACCTCAGATTATTTAAAATTCCCTTTATCTTTTAACGAACCTTCATGCTTGGGATTAAAAACATTTTTCGTACGTAAAGGGAAATTATCTACTCGATAGATTTAATGATAGGTGAATAATCAAAGAATTATCTTTGGATAATAAGGCACATCATATGCCCAGCGTCTTAACTGGCTTTCATTATAAGAAGTATTTTATGAGGGATACTACCCCTTCTTTACGTAAAAAAACTGGCCCTTAGAAAGGGCTTGTTGTTTTACTTCTTCTTGATAACCAGCTCAGAATGCCCTGAAGCCTCACAAGGTTCCCGTTTATAGACGATCTCTGGAAAATCTAATATGACAATTTCTGCAGTTGTGTAAATTAGACAACCTCCCACTAAATGTCCACCGATCGTGGGGCCGTCACCATCTGAGATCGAAATATGTAAATGTGAACCATGCGTGGACACAGTCCCCGTCAATGAGACGATCTCAAAAGGACCTTTAAAGGTATCGTAGGACACGCTGTTTGCTAACCGCAGAGTCGCTGTCGTCAGGCTGCCTACGCAAGCCAGGATACTCCCGGCTTCGATCCCTTTTTCATTTACAAAAGTTTCTATTTCTTTAAAAAGATCTTGTTCGGGTTTTAATCGGAAAGTAAATGCTTGTATTTTCGACATAAAGTTATTTTAGTACTTTTTGGTATAACTCGCAAGAAAGTAATTTGACTATTGTCTTATTGGCAGCAGGTTACGGAACAGTATGTTTGATGATATAAATAATTCTTGTATATAAAAATAATTAAGTTGAGGTAATCATGAAAAAAGTTTGGGTAGATACTGATCCAGGCGTGGATGATACAGTTGCCATAGCAATGCTCTTTGAATCTCAGGAGATTGAGATCGTAGGAATATCATCAATTTTTGGCAACACTACAGTAGATCTGACCACCAAGAATTCCAAGCTCATTTTGGAAGCGGTGGGAAAAGAATCCATTCCACTCGCGCGCGGCGCATATTATCCTCTCCATGTCCAATTGGATACCTCACCCTTTGTTCACGGTGAAAATGGTTTAGGAAATATGCCTCTCCCAGAACCCAAAATGAAGGAAGGTCAGATGCTTGCCCCACAGGCGATTATCAACATGATCCTTGCACATCCTCATGAGATCACCCTGTTTCCAATTGGTCCATTAACAAATATAGCAATGGCATATCTAATGGAACCAAAAATTGCAGATTTGGTAAAAGAAGTGGTGATCATGGGTGGAGCTGTTCACTGCCCGGGGAACATCACTCCTGTAGCTGAGGCAAATTTCTTCCATGATCCACATGCCGCGCAAATCGTGATTAGCGCAGGTTGGTCAATCACACTTGTGGGGTTGGACGTGTGCGGTACCAGCAGTATGATCTCAAACGCACTACTGGATAAGATCATCGCTGCCGGAAAACCGCTTAGCCCATATATTGGCGGAGCGCTTCCGTTTTATCAGAATTTTCTATCCAAGTTTGGCATTTACGATAAGGTGGATTTTCCCGATACACTAGCGTCTGCATACTTGCTTGAACCGGAAATATTCACGATTGAAAATATACCGCTCTTCGTCGAAACCGAGGGAAGCTGTCTTGGCCAATCTGTCCCAGTGCCAACAGGAAAGTGGTATCAGGATATGAAGGATACAAAAAAATATAAAGCCGACGAATCGATCTCTCCAGTCAATGTGCTGGTGAAAGAAAATTCACAGCAATACTTTGATCTAGTTGAGAAACTACTAGCTTAAGCGAATCAATCTTTTTTCAACTATCCTCTAAATAAATTACCATTATCATGATTGACAAACAGTATGTAATACAAGGCATACTGGCATGATAATTGCACATATTATTGATGTATTGAATTTTATTTCTTTTGTTATAAAATAAAAGAGCACCTTAAGGAGGACTCATATGAAAAACCGAACTACCGTGAAATTCATCGCTTTGATGTTAATATTTTTCACATTGGCGTGTACGCTTCCTTTCTATATTGCCACAGCGCCTGAACCGGAGGAAAATATCGTCTATGTAGAAATCACATCTACCCCTGAAGAGGTAACAGAATCAACCGATACAGATGAAGCTGATCAAGATATTGCTGCAACCCAGGCTGTTTCTATCAATTTAGATGGGCCATGGACCATCTGGCAGGGATCCGCTGAACAGCAGATAGACATTGACTTTTTACAACAGGGATATGACCTTGTTGGCAACACAGCCATTGGTGATGGACACAGCATCTTATTCAAGGGAGTAATTAACCAGGATGGAACGAGCGTAACAGGCACATGGGAAAGCACAACTGGTACATCTGGCAATTTCACCATGGATCTAAGTGAATCAATATCAAGCTTTTCGGGAAATTTAGGCGGTGGAGTGCCCTTCTGCGGAACTCGCATGGGTACCTCTAAACCACAACCCTGCCTCAAGTAAAAAATATTAAATTTCAAAAACCGCTTCCATTTTGGAAGCGGTTTTTAATTCCTATAATATTTGTGAATACTTAACTTTCTTTATTTCGTGATGGGAACCACCGCCATCATGAAAGTAAAACTCACACACATCAATCTTTTTATCCTCAACATAATTGTATGGTGTAGAAAATATTCATATATACAGTTCATTAGAAATTACAAAAACACTGAACATCTGAGATTACAGCAGGCAACCCTTTCACAAATCCGCTTACTGCAATGCGTATCCCCACACACCAATAGCAAATAGGTGCGGACAAAAAACACCTAATTCCATGAAACCCTTACAGGTGGTCAAAACTATTATCCTTTTTTATATATGAAAGTACTTGAAAATATGAAAGAAATCCGCTATAATCATATAAAAGTGGATCAAAGTGGGTCAAAGTGGGACGCCGGATAAACCCGGCGTTTCGGCTTATATACCAAGGTAGGACATATGTTCTTCGGGCAATTTGAACACAGTGTAGACGAAAAAGGGCGCATCACTATCCCCGCCCAGTATCGCGACTTGCTTGATACTGGCGCATATATCACACGTGGCTTTGATGAAAATCTAATCGTCATGCGCACCGAAGAATTTGATTCACTTTACCACAAAGTAAGAGATTTAAGCATCACAAACCAAAAAGCTCGCGACCTGGCTCGGCTGATCTTTGCTAACGCTGCTATGCTGGAATTAGATAAATCCGGACGGATACTAATTCCTCAGTTTCTCCGCAACGCAGTAAATTTAGACGGAGTTATAAAACTAGTCGGGATAGGACCATATTTTGAAATCTGGTCTCCAGAAAATTGGGAGAAAAAACAAGTGGTGTTCAACGATGGAGAAGAGCGGGCTCGTCAATTTGAGAGTCTAAACATTACTTTCTGATCAATGATATTTTCTGAAAGCAAACCCTTTCCCCATCAACCGGTACTTTACCATGAAAGTCTAAGATTTCTTCAACCAAGATCAGAAGGCAAATACATCGACGGAACTTTAGGTGCGGGCGGACACGCAGAAGGCATCCTTACCGCTAGTTATCCCAAAGGGATGCTTCTTGGATTAGATGTAGACAACCAGGCATTATCCATTGCCAAAACAAGATTATCCTCTTATGGCAATCGATATATCGTCCGCCAGGCATCATACGCAAATATGATTGATCAAATGGAATCTCTTGAATGGGATTGTGTTGATGGAGTGCTTTTGGATCTTGGATTATCTTCAATGCAATTAGATACCGCTAGGAGGGGTTTTTCTTTTCTTAAAGATGCGCCTTTAGACTTACGGTTCAACCCTGATAAGGGAACAACCGGGTTCGAGCTAATAAATGCGCTTTCGGAAAAGGAAATTGCCAACATCATCTGGATTAATTCCGAAGAACCACGATCAAGGCAGATAGCCAGGTTGATTGTTGAAAACAGACCCATCTTCACAACGACGGAATTGGCTGGTTTGGTCTTGAAAGCATATCACGGAAAACGCGGAAAAGCACATCCTGCAACCCGCACATTCCAGGCATTGAGAATCGCAGTTAATCATGAATTGGAGATATTGAAGATAGGTTTAAAAGAATCGCTAAAGGCAGTATGCCCTGGAGGAAGGATCGCAATCATCACCTTCCATTCGTTAGAAGACCGAATAGTAAAGCAGTTCTTCAAGCGCGAAAGCGTCGACTGCATATGTCCGTCAGAGCAGCCGTTCTGCACTTGCAATCATCAGGCAACATTGAAAGTGCTTACAAAGAAAGCGTTAAAACCCTCACAGGAGGAAATCGTCAACAACCCGCGTTCACGCAGTGCAAAAATGCGGGTGGCAGAGAAAATTTAGGATCAGTTAATAACATTAAGAGCTACAGGCAGAGTGATTAATGGCAAGAAAAAGTAAACAAGCATATAAACAAGCACCTTGGAGAAGGCAAATCCAATCAATTGGATTGTCTTTATTGCCCGTTGTCGCCATTGCAATTTTTATTTCACTATACCTCATCACAAGTGCGCAAGCAGCTGCTGCTGGATTGCATATCATGAATCTCCATTATAATGAAGAGGAAATCCTGCGCACAATTGCCAACCAGCGCACTCAACTTGCCTGGATCACATCTTATTCGCAAATGCAAAAACGGGCGGAAATATTAGGGTATGAAGTAGCTTCGGAAAGTAATGTGCATTTCATTATGATTGAAGGGTATCAAGGCCAGAATGCTGTTCTTATCGCACCCCCGCCTGGATTTGAAAACGAATCCGCTTCATTTGTCAATGAATTGTATAACCAATCTCTATCAAATTGGTTCCTGGATACTTTTTTCATATCCTCTTCAAGTAATAAGGGGAGAGGCTCATGAAAAAAAGACACGTTTCGCGCTTGAATCTGATAGGGATTTCCTTATCGTTTGCCAGTATTTTAATCATTCTGCAAATGATTCGCATCCAGAACAGCACTAAACATCAAGAATTAAGCAAATGGGCCAATGAAGAATATTCCTACGCGATTGAGAATTACTATCCCGAAAGAGGGAACATTTATGACCGCTGGGGACGTTTGTTAGCCGGAAATGAAGATGTTTATGAGATCGGTGTAATGCTGCAATACGTGGCCAACCCGACCACCATTGCCCAAACTTTAGAAGGCATTAACCAGTTGAGCTACAAGGATATTTATGCTGCCGTTTCAAAAACTTACGATCCAGAGAAAAGCGTATATGCTGTATTGACAGATTTTCTTCCTACTGGCGTCATCGACACTCTCAGCCATATCAAGCAAGATTTTGAACTCACCAATCCCTATGGAAGAAAAGAGAATCTTCCATCATTGCGAGGTGTAGTTTGGAGCTCACATCTCAAAAGAAGCTATCCCGAGAATTCCCTCGCTTCAAATATTTTAGGTTTTTATTCTTTCATGGATCGCGAGGGTGGTATCGGCTATTATGGAGTTGAAGAGTATTACGATGATTTACTAGCAGGAACGCCTATGGAAACATTCATGCCGAGGAATCCATATTTGCTAGAAGAACTCCCAACCGTTCCCGCAGGAGCAAGCCTTGTGCTTACTATCGATCGTGAAATTCAAGCGATGGTTGAAAAACAACTCGATGAAGCGGTTGAAGAACACGAAGCTGAATCAGGAACAGTTGTCGTGCTGGATCCGAGAAATGGAGAAATCCTCGCCATGGCATCTCAGCCTCGCGTAAATCTTAACCAATACTGGAAGTATGAAGATGAGTTCGAAGATAAAACTCCATTTAACCGCGCCATCAGTGAAACATACGAGCCTGGTTCTGTTTTCAAGGTACTTACAATGGCTGCCGCTTTTGATAATGGAACTGTAGACGAAGAAACAATTTTTAATGATCCCGGCCGCTTTGAATACGGCGGAAGTACGGTTTACAACTGGAACCGCCGAGGTTATGGCAAGCAGAGCATGCAAGGTTGTATGCAGCATTCACTGAACGTTTGCCTGGCTTGGGTTGCGACAGAATTGGGAAAAGAAGATTTTTATGATTACATGCAAGTTTTTGGAATCGACCGTCGAACCAATATCGACTTGGGAGGAGAAAAGACTTGGCCGTTAAGTACACCGGGTGATTCTGACTGGTATCCAATCCAATTAGTAACCAATTCATTTGGGCAGGGTGTTGCCGTAACACCCATTCAGTTGGCTGCCGCTATCTCTTCAGTTGCTAACGGGGGAGAACTGATGAAACCCCATGTACTGAAAGCAATTATTCAAGATGGCAAGCAATATAATACATCCCCGCAGGTTATGAGTGTTCCCATTAAACCTGAAACCGCCAAGATAATGACCAGCATGTTAGTGGAATCATTAAAAGAAGAAAGCTCCCTAGCACTAGTTCCGGGATATAGTATCGCTGGAAAAACCGGTACCGCTGAAATTCCTGTTGAAGGCGTATACGGGATTGACCTGACAAACGCCTCATTTGTTGGCTGGGGTCCTGCTGATAACCCCCAATTTCTTGTATATGTATGGATCGAAAAACCAGGGTCATCTCCTTGGGGTTCAATAGTAGCAGCGCCAGTCTTCAGCTCCATCACTCAAGATTTAGTTAAATACCTGGATATTCCACCAGAAGAAAACAATCAAACCTTGATTGCAAAAGAAGGTTAATATGATTACCTTATCAGATATCATTCAGGCATTAACAAAAAATACAATTCGCTCTAATGAGCTTCCTATCACAGAAGCAGTGATCGATTCTCGTAAAGTAATTCCTGGCTCATTATTCATTGCATTACCTGGGGAACAAACAGATGGGCATCGATATATTAATAACGCATTCAAGCGCGGTGCTAATTTCGCCCTCATTTGTAAAGATTTACCCGTTGAGGAATACAGAATCTTGGATATTCGAAATATTAAAAAGGCAAAAGACCTAAAGATTCCTGATACTCCATTCTGTATCCGTGTTGATGATAGTCTGAAAGCAATGCAGGAGATTGCCCGGTACTGGCGTAAAAAACTGCCCATTAGAGTTATTGGGATCACCGGCAGCGTAGGAAAATCATCCACAAAGGAACTGACAGCAGAAGTATTATCACAAAAATACCATACCCATAAAAACCCGGGAAATTACAACAACGAAATCGGTTTACCGCTTACGATCCTTAATTTGGGGAATGGGTATGAACGGCTAGTCCTCGAAATGGGTTTCTATTACCCGGGTGAGATTACCTTCCTTTGCAATATATCCAACCCAGAGGTTGGTGTAATAACAAATATCGGTACTGTTCATGCCCAACGTGCTGGCTCCCAGAAGGCAATTGCTGATGGCAAATCTGAACTAATCACTTCTTTACCTGGAAAACCACAAGGGACTGCCATCCTTAACTATGATGACCCTTATGTCCGCGCGATGGCAGAAAAAACATCAGCCAATATTCTTTTCTATGGTTTGAACTCGCAAGCCGATCTTTGGGCGGACAAAATCCATGGGCGGGGGTTGAAAGGAATTCAGTTCAGAATGCATTATCAAGGCAAATCAGTAATTTTGGATGTGCCCATGCTCGGCCGTCACTCTGTTCAGACAATTTTACGGGCATCAGCTGTTGGCTTTACAGAAGGGTTAAATATCGAGGAAATTACAGAAGGATTAGTCAATAGCAATTCTCAGCTCCGCCTGGTTGCCGTCCGAACAGAAAGCGGCGCTCTAATTCTTGATGACACCTACAACGCTACACCCGAATCCACCATTGCAGCTCTTGACCTGCTTAGTGAACTTAGTGGGCAGAAAATAGCTGTTCTAGGAGATATGCTTGAGCTGGGCCAATACGAGCACATCGGTCACGAATATGTAGGCCAGCGGGCGGCTGAAGTTGCAAATTATCTCATCGCGGTCGGCCCACGCGGAAAGATAATTGCTGAAACAGCAAAAAAGAAAGGTCTTCCATCCACTGCGGTGGCATGCGTGGATGATGCCATCGCAGCCGCTGAACTTCTTCGATACAACCTAAAAGATGGCGATGTTGTCCTCATCAAGGGATCTCATGGATTACGCATGGACCGCATCTCATCCTTCCTGGAGGCAGGAAAATGAAAGAAACCTCACTGTCTATTTCCCTTAGTTTCTTAGCATTCATTATGACCGTGATCTGGGGTCGTCCACTGATCCGACTGCTGAAGTATTTTAAAGTTGGAAAAATTATTCGAGAGGAAGGCCCTGACAGTCATAAAAATAAGTTAGGAACACCTACAATGGGTGGTTTAATGATCATCGCGCCTGTATTACTTCTAACTGTACTTCTAAATGCAGCCACTTTATTGGGATTTGATATTCTCGGTCAATCTGTGTTGGTTCCTTTATTTGTGCTCGTCTCTTTCGGATTACTAGGTATGGTTGATGACTGGGAAGGGATCCGCGGCAGCCGACGCGGATTGGGAATGCGGGCAAGATCAAAATTCCTTATCCAATTAGCACTTGGCATTGCTACCGCTTTCGCATTGAAATACATCATTGATGTTCCCGAGATGTTCTGGCCGGGTTATCCCGAACCCTTTAATCTGGGGAACTGGTATATTCCAATTGCTACATTGATCATCGTTGGGTTTTCTAATGCAGTAAATTTCACGGATGGATTAGATGGTTTAGCAGGATTGATCTCGACGACTGCCTTTGCCACCTATGGTGGTATCGCCCTACTTCAAGGCCAATTCTTCCTTGCACGATTTTGCTTTACCATTGTTGGAGCATTATTCGGTTTTCTATGGTTCAATGTGCACCCCGCGGAACTCTTTATGGGAGACACAGGATCTCTGGCAATCGGTGCCACACTGGCAACATTCGCATTAATGACCGGACAGTGGTTAGTTCTTCCTATAATCGCCATCATTCCTGTAAGTGAGATCATAAGCGTCGTTCTTCAAATCATTTATTTTAAGATAACTAAAGGAAAACGCTTATTCAGGATGTCACCCATCCACCACCACTTTGAACTTCTAGGATGGAGTGAAACACAAATTGTCCAGCGGTTTTGGCTGGTAAGTTTAATGGCTGCGATGCTTGGAGTCGCCATAGTTTTAGTGGAGTAAGTATGACAAATTGGCACGGAAAAACAATACTTGTGGTAGGAGCCGCCCGACAGGGGTTGGCTGCTACACGCTTCCTTGCCTCACATGGCTCAAAAGTGATTCTGACCGACAGCCGTCCTGAACAAAACTTCATCGAACAAATCCGTCAATTTATGGCATTACCAGTTCGATTTGTTTTTGGCAGCCATCCTCCAGAACTCCTGGATGGAGTAGATATCATATGCGTGTCTGGTGGCGTTCCCCTCGATATCCCCTTGATTATTCAAGCCCGTAAAATGAATATCCCGCTTACAAATGATGCTCAATTATTTCTCGACCTGGCCCAAGCAAAAGTGATCGGCATCACAGGTTCCGCTGGAAAAACAACAACCACAACACTAATCGGTGAAATCGCAAAAGCAGGTATATTTTCCGATCAAAAAGTTTGGGTAGGCGGAAATATTGGAAATCCATTGATCGATCACGTTGAAGATATGCGTTCAGAGGATTGGGTCATTATGGAATTGTCCAGTTTCCAACTCGAATTAATGCAAACTTCACCTTCTATTGCAGTAGTGTTAAACATCACGCCCAACCATCTTGACCGGCATAAGACTATGCACGCTTATACAGCTGCCAAAGCAAATATTCTCCGGCATCAGAATTCCACCGATTGGGCAATTCTAAACCGAGAAGAGCCGGGGTCAATCAACCTGCAATCTTCAGTGGTTGGAAAAATATCCACCTTCGGCCTCAAAAAACCTGAGGGTGGGCTGGCAGGTACTTTTATTGAAGAAAACACACTCAAGTATTTCGACGGGGAAACCGCGATACCGCTTATGCCAGTTAGCTCAGTCCAACTAATAGGCCAGCATAATGTAATGAATGCCCTGGCAGCATGTGCAGCAGGGATCACTGCAGGATTCTCAATATCTTCCTTACAAGAAGGAATTCGTTCAGTAAAAGGGATTCCACATCGCTTGGAACTCATCCGCAAGAATAATGGAGTCCGATGGTATAACGACTCGATAGCTACGGCCCCAGAGAGAGTGATTGCTGCATTGCACGCAATTTCAGGGCCCCTTGTGCTGTTATTAGGCGGACGGGATAAGGATCTTCCCTGGACAGACCTGGCAGCGCTCATCCACGAACGAAAACCAAAGGTGATTGTTTTTGGTGAAGCTGGAACAATGATCAAAAGAGTTCTGCTTGAATTTGAAGGCGACGTGCCCGGTTATCCCATTTTGCAGGTTGATAATCTCAGCAATGCTGTCTTAGAGGCGTCAGAGATTACTAAAAGTGGTGAGTCTGTTCTCTTTTCCCCTGGAGGAACAAGCTACGATGCCTTCCTTGATTTCGAAGAACGCGGCAAATTATTCAAACAATTAGTGGAGTCGATCCAATGAACCCAAAATCTGTTTTAGTGGATCAGAAGAAGAAACGCCGCCCATTACACCTAGGATTGGATGTTCCCCTTCTTTTGGTCGTTATCACACTGATCATTTTTGGGCTTCTGATGCTATATTCTGCCAGCTGGCAGTATTCAGTGTCAATTATGGGTCAAAAACCATCCTACCTACTAGAGCGCCAGATCAACTTTGTCCTTCTAGGTAGCTTAGCAGCAGTGATCGCGTTCTTCTTCGATTATCATAAAATGAAAAAATTTGTTATCCCCGGGATGATCATCACACTCATTATGCTCCTCCTGGTAATCTTTTACGTAAATGAAGTGCGTTTAGGCGCACGGCGAGGTCTCTTCCAGGGTTCTATCCAACCCTCTGAATTAGCCAAACTTGTTGTGATTATCTACCTTGCCTTCTGGTTGCACGGAAAAAAGGATTTACTTCACCACTTCACGTTTGGTATGCTCCCAATGGCAGGCATTTTGGGAATCGCAAGTGCGTTGATCTTGTTCCAACCCGATCTGAGTGCGGCTATAACCATCTTTATCATTGGCGGATTGATGTTCTTTATGGCGGGTGGTGAGATGCGCCAGATAATTCCGGCGTTAATAATTTCTCTCATTGTAGGGATGATTTCTGTTTTCTTCTATAGTACCGGAAAAGAACGCATCACAAGTTTTATCCAAGGAATGCAAGATCCACAAATGGCTTCTTATCACCTTGTGCGGTCTTTTGAAGCCATCGTCAATGGCGGCATTTTCGGTGTAGGAATTGGGCGCGCGAACACCAAATTTACCGGCCTGCCAGTTGCCCCGACTGATTCGATATTCTCAATAATTGCCGAAGAAACCGGAATTGTTGGGGCTAGTTTTGTCATTATTTTGTTTGTCATATTCCTTTGGCGAGGATTAACAATAGCAAAACAGTCCCCTGACCTTCTCGGACGTTTACTAGCGTCAGGTATTACCGTTTGGATATTTCTGGAAGCATTTATTAATATGAGTGTCTTGGTAAATTTGCTTCCATTTGCAGGAAACGCTTTGCCATTTATTAGTTATGGAGGGTCAAGCTTAACCATGGTTCTGGTTGGCGTCGGTATCATTATGAGTGTTGCCCGCCAGACTGCTATTAAAACAAATCAAGAAGAAGGGAGACCACTGAATGCGGTTGTTAGTTTGCGCAGGAATGACGGGTGGCGGAGTGTATCCCGCGCTCGCCGTTCTTCAAGCACTAGAAAATAAAACGGAAGAAGTCCTGTGGGTTGGCAGCCGCAGCGGCATGGAGGAAACACTTCTGGCGCGATACCAGGTTCCCTTTAAAGCCATATCTGCTGCCGGTATCCACGGCATAGACATCCTGCGCCTGCCTAAAAATTCTCTGCAGTTATTTAAGGGTTGGTTGGAATCGAAGGCAATTATTCATGATTTCAAACCACATGTGATCTTTTTTACTGGCGGTTATCTGGGAATTCCAATGTCAGCAGCTGCCTGTAATATCCCATCCGTTGTTTTCATTCCTGATATTGAACCAGGCCAGGCATTAAAAATCATCATGCGCTCAGCAAACAGCATTGCCGTCACCACGAACCTATCTCTGCCGTATATCCAAGAAAAGAAAACAGTAAAAGTCACCGGATATCCTCTGCGAAAAGAGATTAAAAAATGGGACCGCAAGAAAAGCCGGGCACACTTCCACATCCCTCTTCAGGAAAAAGTGCTGCTTGTCTTTGGCGGCAGCAAAGGCGCACGTTCGATAAATCAGGCATTAATACCCATCCTTAATAAATTAATTGAGGAAATGCATGTGATCCATATAACAGGAGTGAATAACTGGAAAGATATCCAGACAACAATAAAAACCGATAGTGCGTTTAGATCCCCCCGTTATCACGCTTTTCCATTTCTTCATGAGGATATGGGCGCCGCTTTCGCTGCGGCAGATCTCGCAGTATGCCGGGCTGGTGCTTCAACCATCGGTGAACTCCCTTACTTTGGTCTTCCCGCAATCATGGTTCCCTACCCGCACGCCTGGCAGTATCAACGGCAGAACGCTGAGTACCTAGTGAATGCGGGAGGAGCTGAAATTATCGAAGACAAAAATCTATCTACTGAACTTTACAGGAAAATTACCACAATCATTTCTGATAAGCAGAAAACAGAAAGCATGAGAAAGAATTTGCAAAAATTGGCAGTTGGTGATGCAGGACAATCTATCGCCAATATGCTCTTAGAAGTTGGACAAAACGCACGAATTACAGGAGGAAGATAATGGTAAGTTTGGCAATGCTATTTTACATTTTTATTTTCATATTCGCCCTCATTGGTGCGATACGCGGATTGGCAAAGGAAGTAATAGCAACTTTCAGCGTATTCTTAGGTTTATATGTCCTTACTGTCCTACAGTCCTATGTACCGGCTGTCGAATCTTATATGACCAATAGTCCAGTTACTTCTCAAATTGGGTTCAAAGCTTTTGTAGTCGGTGGAATCGTTTTTTGTGGATACCAAACTCCCAACCTGCCGATGTTTAACCAGAGTCAGCGCTTCCGTCGCGATCGCCTGCAAGATCTAATCCTTGGGTTCGTGGTCGGTGGTATTAATGGTTTTATGATCTTTGGCTCTTTCTGGTATTTCATTCACGAAGCTAATTATCCATATTCATTTGTCTTGGCGCCCATCGCCGGAACGCCCGCTGGTGAAGCAGCCCTGCAGTTAATTCAACTGCTGCCGCCAACCTGGCTCGTCGCTCCATTAATTTATTTCGCGATTGCGGTGTCATTCATGTTTGTATTGGTGGTATTTATCTAATGGCGCATTATCATTTGATCGGAATCTGCGGAACAGGATTATCAGCCATTGCCCGCGTACTCTTTGAAAGAGGCAATATGATCAGTGGTTCTGATATGCTTATCTCCCCAATGGGTCAAGAGCTGATCGATCTCGGCATCTCTGTTACCATCGGGCATGATGAAAAAAACATCTCTGGCGCAGATATCATTATTCGCTCCTCTGCAATTCCAGACAGCAATCCCGAGGTCAAAGCCGCCCTTGCTATGGACATCCCAGTTCTCAAACGCAGAGATTTTTTGGAGGATTTGACTGCTGGATTTAAAGTGATCGCTGTCGCCGGAACACATGGAAAAACAACCACTACTGCCATGATTTCATGGTGCTTATCTACCCTGGGTAACGATCCATCATACGTCATCGGGGGTTCAGCTAAAAATCTTGGCAGTAACGCCCATGCAGGCAAAGGAGAATACTTCATCATTGAAGCGGATGAATACGACCGAATGTTCCTCGGCCTCACGCCAGATATTCTTGTTATCACCAATATTGAACATGACCATCCAGACTGCTTCCCCACCTCAGAAGAATATCTAAACTCGTTCTTTGAACTTAGCCAAAATGTGAAACCCGATGGAACATTTATCGTTTGCCTGGACCATCCTGGCATCACTCAACTATTGGCAAAAATTGAAAAAAACCAAAAAATAATCACATACGGAACGTCATCAGATTGCGATTACATGATAGAAAACATCCATCACACACCTGGCTGTGGTGTCAATTTTGAAATTATCAAGGCTCATCCTGATAAAAGTAATCCTAAGATCATGCCGACAATTTTATCTGTTCCTGGGAAACATAATGCATTCAATGCGACTGCCGCATTGGCAGTTGTCGATACCATCGGTCTTTCAACCCATAAAGCGATTAGCGCATTGAAACAGTTCAGTGGAACCGGACGCCGATTCGACATTCTCGGCATAGAAGCTGGAATTACCATTATTGATGACTACGCGCATCACCCCACAGAGATTCAGGCAGCCACCTCAGCTGCACGCAGCCGCTATCCAGGTAAAAATATTTGGACAGTTTGGCAGCCGCACACATATAGCCGCACAGAACAATTGTTTGATGATTTTTCAAAATCTTTTAGAAAAAGCGATCATGTTATCGTCACAGAAATCTATGCTTCGCGGGAGAAACTTCGCTCATTTTCATCTAAAACAATTATCGAAAACATGAACCACCCAGATGCTCGTTATATCGCTCAATTACAAGATGTATCCGAATTTCTTATAAAAAATCTTTCTAGTGGAGATGTTCTGCTCGTTCTCTCCGCAGGTGATGCAAACCAGATCAGCCAGAATGTGCTGAATTACTTCAAAGAAAAAGAGAAAGTATGATCATCAACAATAAATCACTTAAATCACTGCGCGAAACTTTTGGATCTAAACTTCAGGAGAATGTTCGCCTTTCAAATTTCACCACCATGAATGTTGGTGGACCCGCAGATGCTTTAATGATCGCACACAGTGCTAATCAGTTCGCGGAGATAGTTTCTGTCATCTGGAAAATGGGCCTTCCGTTATACGTATTGGGTAGCGGATCCAATCTACTTATCAGTGATGAAGGACTGCAGGCGGTAGTCATTATCAACCGCGCCCATAACATCAAGGTTAACACACGCACACGCCCTTACACAATATGGGCAGAATCCGGTGCTCTGATGGTCAACATGGGAAAGAAACTCACCCTGCGCGGATTGAGTGGGATGGAATGGGCTGCGACTATTCCTGGCACAGTTGGAGGAGCAGTCTATGGAAACGCAGGGGCCTTTGGAGAAGATATTAGTCGAAACCTAATTTCCGCCGATATTCTTCACAAAGAATCCGGCCGCGAAATGTGGAAATGCAGTCAGCTGGAATATACCTACCGATCCAGCAAGCTAAAACGCGACCATGAATCAGCAGTTATTCTTTCCACATTATTTCATGTGAAATCAGGAGAAGTAGATCAAATCAAAGCCAAAATTGATGATTTTCGTTCTAGGAGAGCAAAGATACAACCCCCTGGTGCCAGCGTAGGATCTGTCTTCCGAAATCCTCCTGATGATTCAGCGGGAAGGTTAATTGAAGCAGCAGGTCTCAAAGGCAGAACACTCGGCGGTGCAATCATCAGCCCAAAACATGCGAATTTCATTATCAATCAAAATAGTGCCTCTGCACAAGATGTATTTGATCTCCTCGTTCTTGCCAGGAATACGGTAAAAAAGAAATTTGGAATCGAACTGTTGCCAGAGATAGAGGTGTTGGGAAAATGGGATAAACTCCCAAAATTTTTACAATCAGAAAGAAGATCAACGGTGGTACACAAATGAAAACAAAGATCAAGCTAGGGGTAATTTTTGGAGGGCGGTCCGGCGAGCACGAAGTATCGCTCATGTCCGCACGTTCAGTATTATCTGTTCTCGACGAAGATAAGTACGATATCACACAGATTGGCATTGATCATAACGGTATTTGGTGGTCAGGAGAAAACACATTAGAAGCATTGGAAAAAGGTAATACTAACAAATTGTATCGTGTCTTTATGCTGCCAGAACCAGGCAGCACAGTTCTGTTTAAGCGATCAGCTGTCGGTAATACTGAAACAATCCAACCAGTTACAGAATTAGATGTGGTTTTCCCTGTACTCCACGGAACATTTGGAGAAGATGGAACTCTTCAGGGCTTCTTTGAAATGGCCGATGTCGCATATGTCGGCGCGGGCGTTTTGGGATCATCCGTTGGAATGGATAAGAGTATTTTCAAAGACGTGATGCGCTCTAACAATATCCCTGTTGTTGATTGGATCACATGCACCCGCAAAGATGTCGAGAAAGACGTAGAAGCGATCATTGAAAAATGCGAAGCAGTAGCTCCTTATCCACTATTTATAAAACCAGCTAATCTGGGTTCTTCAGTTGGCGTTACCAAAGCCAAAAACCGTTCCGACCTCTTGGAGGGCATTATGGATGCCGCTCGTTATGACCGCCGTATTCTCATCGAACGCGGCCTTAACGCTCGCGAGATCGAGGTCAGCGTAATTGGCAATGAAGATTGCCGTGCTTCCATTCCCGGCGAGATCCAACCGTCCGATGAATTCTACAGTTATAACGCTAAGTATTTGGATGGAGATTCGGAATTATTCATTCCCGCACCTATCCCAGAAAAATTGACGGAGCGTATCCGCGAAATAGCTGTAAGAACCTATCAGTCAATTGATTGCGCAGGATTAGCTCGCGTTGATTTTCTACTTGATAAAAATACAGATGAACTCTATCTAAACGAAGTCAACACCATCCCCGGTTTTACATCTATCAGTATGTATCCCAAGTTATGGGGAGCAGACGGGCTCTCCTACATTGATTTGATTGACGAATTGATCAATCTGGCATTTGAAAGAAAACAGGAACGTAATAAGAGTAAAAGGACTTTCGGAGATTAAATTATATGCATAAGCGTCACCCCCGCAGGCGTTCTGACAAAGTACGCCGCAGATTGAAAGAAGAAAGCACAACCTGGATCAATAAGGCTTCCCGCCGAATTTCTGACCCGGTGTCTTCTTCAACGTCTGCAGCACATGGACAATCCGCTTCCCAAAAAACCGCCGCTACTCAACACGCAAAAAAGGTCAACCGCTTCTTTAGAGTTGGTTGGCGATTACTGAGTTTCCTGCTTGCTGGCGCGTTTTCCTTCGCGATCTTAACTGCCTGGCAGTCACCTGACTACAAGGTAAGTACGATTCGCATCGAAGGATTACAGCGGTTGCAAGAAGATGAGGTCCTTGGTATTTTAGATATCTATGGGCTGCATATCTTCACGCTGGAACCCGAAAAAGTTTGCCAGCTCATCTACCAGCACTTTCCTGAATTTAGAGATATCCAAGTCAAATTATCCTTACCTGCACAAGTATCCATTCGTGTGGTTGAACGGCAGCCAGTGATCGCCTGGCAGTTAAAAGATAATCTGCTTTGGATAGATTCAGAAGGATATCTGATTCCCGCGCGTGGTGAAGCTAACCAAATGCTCACCATCCAAGCAGACGCCCTTCCTTCCTACCGCTTGATAAATGAGGAAAATGCATCTGCCAAAAATGTCATTCGTGACAAACCGAAATTCAAAGACAATTTGGATCATCTGGTGTTCTTCTCAATTCCAAAACAGATTGATGGAAACCTGCTAACAGCAATTCTGCAATTAAACGCCTGGATGCCAGAGGAATCCGTACTTCTCTATCAGAAAAAACGTGGTATCGGTTGGAGCGATATACGCGGTTGGGATGTGTTTATTGGCAGCAAACTTGAAAACATCAATGACAAAATGTTAATGTACGAAACCATCGTGCGTAAATTAGAAGAACAGGGCATTCAACCCAGCATGGTAAGTGTTGAATTCTTACATGCACCCTATTTTAGACTGGAAGATTAAATATGGAAGATAGAACAATTGTTGGCATAGACATAGGTACAACGAAGATTTGCACACTTGTTGCGCGGGTCGAAGATGATGACACTCTCCGAATTATGGGTGTCGGAATCGAACCATCCCGAGGTATGAAGCGTGGTGTGATGATTAATCTTGAAGATGCGACCAAAGCAATCGCACGCTCCGTTGAAAAAGCACAACGTTCATCTGGATATGAAATCCGTTCTGCCTGGGTAAGTCTCGCTGGATCGCATGTCTCTTCAATTAACAGTAAGGGTACAGCAGGTGTGAATGGCGGCATCATAAGAGAATCTGATATCCACCGTGCGTTGGAATCCGCGCAGTCCGTGGCGATCCCCCACAATCGCGAGGTGATCCACGTAATCCAACGAGGTTTCAGCATAGATGGTCAAAATGGCATCAGCCACCCAGTTGGAATGCACGGCTATCGTATGGAAGTGGAAGCACATATTATCACAGCAGCAGAGACCACAGTGGAAAATATCCGTCAGGCAACCGAAGCAGCCGGTGTACAGGTGCTGCAATTTGTCCTTAATCCTCTCGCTTCTGGAGAAGTTGTGCTCACCGAAACCGAACGGCAGTTGGGAGTGATGGTATGTGACATCGGCGGCGGGACAACCGACCTGGCAATCTATATTAACAGCGATGTTTGGCACACCATGGTCATTTCTGTCGGCGGGAGCTTGATCACATCTGATATCGCGCATGGACTGCGCCTTTCATTGAACCAGGCAGAAGAAGTTAAAAAGAAATACGGCCATGCACTCTCAAGTGAGGTAGTGTTAGAAGAATTATTCAGCGTGCGCGCTTTTGGCGAGGACAACCCCGTCCAAATGAACCGCCGCGATCTTGCTTATATCATTGAAGCACGTGTGGAAGAAATCTTTCGCTTCGTCCTGCAAGAAATCAAACGCTCCGGATATGACGGTTTGATGCCAGCGGGTATTGTACTCACCGGGGGAAGTAGTTTATTGCCAGGTATCCGAAAATTAGGCGCTGAAGCGCTGGGACTGCCTGTACGGATTGCCCAACCGGAGAATCTCTATGGGCTGGTTGATCAATTATATTCACCTGCATATTCCACCAGCGTCGGACTGCTGCACTGGGCGCTGTTAATGGAAGAAGCGATTGAGCCAAAATCATCAAAAGCCCCACCACTGCCAAATGATCTTTGGGAAAAATTCAGGGATTTTGCCAAACGGCTGCTGCCGTAAGGCTTAATAATAATTTTATTAGAACAGGTATTGTAAAAATAATAACGGAGGAGAAAATGGAATACAATAAACAACCACAAGCAGAAACATTTGCCCGAATAAAAGTAGTTGGGGTCGGCGGTGGCGGCTGTAATGCCGTTAACCGCATGATCGCCGAGGGCATCCAGGGCATCGAGTTCATCGCTGTTAATACAGATGCCCAGGCACTTACTCAGTCTTTTGCACAAACCCGTGTCCGTATTGGTGACAAGACCACGCGCGGACTCGGCGCAGGCGGTGCGCCTGAAATTGGAAAAAAAGCTGCTGAGGAATCTGCGGATGATCTATACAATGTCCTCAAAGGCAGCGATATGGTTTTCATCACTGCAGGTATGGGCGGCGGCACAGGTACTGGTGCTTCTCCGATTATCTCTCAGATCGCACGGGAGATTGACGCCCTCACCATCGGTGTCGTTACACGCCCATTTACATTTGAAGGATCTCGCCGCATGCAATCTGCAGAGCTCGGCATCCAGAACTTAAAGAATCAGGCAGATACACTCATCGTTATCCCCAATGACCGCCTGCTTCAAATCGTTGATAAGCGCGCATCATTACAAGACGCCTTTAAAGTCGCCGATGATGTTCTCCTGCAGGGCATCCAAGGTATATCTGAATTAATCACTGTGCCCGGGCTCATCAATCTCGACTTCGCTGACGTGCGTACAATCATGTCCGAAGGCGGCGCTGCTCTTATGGCAGTAGGACGTGCCTCAGGTGAGGACCGTGCGCGGAAAGCTGCTGAGATGGCTATCTCCAGCGAACTGCTCGACATCACCATCGATGGAGCACGCGGTATTTTATTCAACGTTTCCGGCGGTGACGAACTCACCCTCATGGAAGTCAATCAGGCTGCAGCCATTATCAAGGAAACAGCCCACCCGGATGTCAACCTTATCTTTGGCGCAGTCATCAATCCGGAGCTCAATGATGAAATCTGCCTGACAGTCATTGCGACTGGCTTTGATTCAACCAATATGCGCACACGCGTGCAGCGCACCCGTTTTACCGAAACTATGGATAAAGCAGCTGGTACACCAAAAAATGAGGACAAGGAGAGCCCATTAGAGCATGATTTCGTAGATTTTGGTTCGCAGGTCTACAATACAGACGAGGTCGAAATACCTGCATATTTGCGCAATAGAAACCAAAAATAATTTCTGACCCACCACAGTTTTCTCCTTAAGTGCGGGGTATGGGTATCTCTGCCTGCTCATACCCCGCCACATTTCTCCCCCTAATATTAAATTTTCCCTTTCTTTAAGGATTCTTTTCTAAAATTGCTTGTGAAGAAAATCCCATTATGCTATACTATTGCACACATAAAGGGATTATCTAAGTTCACACCCCCATATATGGGGGTTTTTATTCAAAATCCTGTACGACACAGTAGCCAGTTTAGGGAAGGGATTTTGATTACCAATTTGGAGGAAAAAATGCGCTGTCCACACTGTGAAAGTGAGAATACAAAAGTAATTGATACCACACACGACTCTAAAGGTGGCATCCGCCGCAGACGGGAATGCGAAAACTGCAACAAACGCTTTTCCACTTATGAACGGGCAATCCTCTCCACACCTCTCATCATTAAAAAGGACAACATGCGCGAAGAATTTGATCGGAATAAATTGATGCGAGGAATTCGCATCGCCTGTACCAAACGCCCAGTTCCTGCCGCTGAAATGGAACGATTAGCCGGGGAAGTGGAATCTCAATTGCAGAAAATGAGTAAATTGGAAATTCCTTCCAGAGTAATTGGAGATCTTGTGATTAATGGTCTTCATGATTTGGACAAGATCGCATATATCCGCTACGCGACCGTATACTTACCGTTGAACAGTTTAAATGATATCTTGGATGAGATCAACCGACTGCTAATCGCTGAAGGACAATAATCATGGCTCACCCAAATCCACATACCCACAGCAAGTTTCTTCATACTCCACCTCTGCCTGAAGGGCTTCCTTTGGCCGAATTAAGTGAAAATTCTTATCAAGTACTCACCCGCCGCTACATCCGTAAAGGGGATAACGGTGAACTCGTTGAAACCCCTGAAGAGATGTTCTGGCGGGTAGCTTACCACGTTGCGAAAGTTGAAAAAATTTGGGGCGAGGATGTCGAAGAGCGCGCTTCCGATTTTTACAGATTGCTTGCAACCAGACGGTTCTTTCCCAATTCGCCCACATTCACTGGTGCAGGTACCCCTCTTGGGCAGTTAGCAGCTTGCTTTGTGCTGCCTATTTCAGATGACATGGGCCGTCGTTCAGATGGTATCTTCCAAACTCTGCGGGATGCAGCTCTAATCCAGCAAACCGGCGGCGGGAACGGATTCTCATTTTCCTCCCTACGCCCCAGCGGTGCGATCGTGAAAGCATCTTCCGGTAAAGCCACCGGCCCAATCGGATTCCTGCGTGTGTATGATAACGCCTTTGGCGAAATTGCCCAGGGCGGTACTCGCCGCGGCGCTAACATGGCTGTCCTTCGCGTGGATCATCCAGATATCGAAGATTTTATCCAATGCAAGACAAACGAGAACGCAATCACCAACTTCAACATTTCTGTCGGCATCACAGACGCATTTATGCACGCCGTCGAGAACGATGCACCCTGGGAACTGCGCTTTCCTGATGTACACCATCCCGCTTACCGAGAATTCTCCGGCACTTTAGAAGAAGCTGAAACAGCTGGCATCCCTATCATCACACACCGCAGTGTAAACGCACGCGAGCTTTTCAACCTGATCGTGCGCCAATCGCACCATAATGGGGAGCCAGGTCTGCTCTTCCTTGATGCCGCTAACCGCGGAAACCCGCTTCCCCATCTCTATCACCTTCAATCCACCAACCCCTGCGGTGAACAGTGGCTTGGCCCATACGAAAATTGCTGTCTTGGATCGATTAATCTCTCCCAATATGGTGCGGATGATGGAAAGATTAACTGGAAGTCATTGGCCGATGATATCCACCTCTCAACCCGTTTCCTTGACGATGTTGTGGATGCAAATGCGTATGTTCCTGCGGTGCCCAAATTAAAAGAAAATGCCCTGCGTGCTCGCCGCCTCGGCTTAGGCATCATGGGTTTAGCTGACCTTATGTTCCATGCTGGTATCCGATATGGATCCCCTGACGGTCAAGCGTTTGCCGCTCAGATCATGGAATTTGTTCGTTTTCATGCCATGCAGGAAAGTATCGCACTCGCAAAAACACGCGGATCATTCCCCGCTATCACCGGCAGTATTTACGATCCAGAAGATCAACAATGGCTGCCCTCACAAGCAATCGAAACGTATGAGAACCAGTTTGGGCGGCCTGTGCTGGACTGGAATACTATTGTTGACGGAATCAAGCAGCACGGTCTGCGCAATGCCGCTCAAACAACCATCGCACCCACTGGTACCACCGGTACAGTTGCTGGTTGTGAGGGCTATGGATGCGAACCCGTTTTCGCTTTGGCTTACACGCGCCATGTTAATGACAATGGGCAAGATCTCGAACTTACCTACGCCTCACCTCTTTTTGAGGAAGCGCTCATCAACACCGATATTAGTGAAACAGAACGCCAATCAATTATTGAACGCGTTATGCATGCTGGGTCATGTCAAAATATCTCTAACATTCCAGAGGAGATCAAGCGTATATTTGTTGTCTCTATGGACATCACTGCTGAAGAGCATGTCCACATGCAAGCTGCTATGCAGGCCTTTGTAGACAATTCCATCTCCAAGACAATCAACTTCCCTCGCAATGCGCGCGCAGAGGACATTGCCTCTGCATACCTGCAGGCATGGAAACAAAATTGCAAGGGCATCACAGTATATGTTTCCGGCTCCCGTGAACAAGAGGTTCTTCAAACACACGAAAAAACCGTTGATGATGTGCGTGAAATGGTCACACCCTCTGCACCAGAAACACACATTCCCATCTGGATCAATGAATCTGATACCATGGAACCAATATACTTTAATCGCTCAAAAAAACCGCGTCCGCGCTACCTGCCAGGTTTCACATTTGGCGTAGAGACACCGGTCGGAAAGACCTTTGTCACAGTTAATGAGAACGGCAACTCGCAACCTTTCGAGGTTTTCATAAATACAGCCAAAGCCGGCTCCGATGTAGCTGCTGACGGCGAAGCCATCGGTCGGCTGATATCCTACATCCTGCGCCTCTCCTCTCCCATCGAGCCTGCCGAACGCCTTCAAGAAGTCTGGCGCCAGATGTCTGGATTGGGCGGTGGGCGCCCGATGGGGTTCGGTCCCAACCGCGTGCGCTCCCTGCCTGATGGGCTGGCCCAGGTGCTGGCAGAATATATCGAAAGCCGCACCGAACGCCTTATGCAAGGCGGTACACCCTCAGTAGACCAGCTCATGGAAGGCGAAAAACCCATCCCGACGGATATCGGTGAGCAGGTGGATTGGCTGAAAAATAGCGAAATGTCCCCTATGCGGATCGGCGACCTTTGCCCTGAATGCGGCCAGGCCGCGCTGGTAAACGAGGAGGGCTGCCGCAAATGCTATGCCTGCGGGTATAGTGAGTGCTAAATAAAGTGTTGAAAGTATCATTCGATTATATGCTGGCATTAATTCACATACAACCAGACTGCCGTGGTATCTTTTCCGCCAGATCGGCGTTTAGTTAATCAATACCATCAACCCTATTGGTCAATAAATGAAATGCAACCGCCCTATGTACAACAACCTACAGAAATAAACAGCAGGCGAATGTTTGCTATTTGTCTATTAAAGGAGTAGCATCTGTGCTTAATACCGATGCAAGTACCAGAATTGTATAGGGATGACAGCAAACACTCACTTTACATAAAAAATGGTGTAAGAATCTATAATTTAACAACCGTCACCTCTGTTAATATTCGTTAATGAACCCGATTGCCGGAAAGATACATAATGCATACCAAATCTGAAGCTGTTTAGGTGGATCCGATGTTCGGGAATTCATTACATATGAGGTAAAAGCGAATTTAAAATAATCCCCGAAAGAAAGCATGCTATTGCTATTCCAATAGCGTAGATACATCGCCCTGCGTAGAATGCCCAATCTTTAAGATTCTTACATGTCTCCAAGGCAAAGGGTGCATATTGGTTGGGTAAATCTAGCTGGAGCGCTTTATGAACTAACTGCAATTTGTCTAAAAGTGTCGCATGACGTTTTTGATTTCTGCAAAGAAGGATAATTGACCAAAGTCCAAGAAAGGTAATAACTCCGTAAAGAGTGAAGATAATTCCTTTCCCTGGTGGATTTGTGATAAACCAAGCAACAACGCCAACAAGAAGCCCAAGCGTATAATAGATAATCTTGAAATCTAGGTCTTTAACCCACTGGACTTGCCGGCCATAACCTTCAAGTAACTTGTGAAGTGTGTCAACTTTCATCTTGTCATTAAGACTTAATGATGCCATCAGTACCTCCGACGCGATGCCTAATATTATTAATGAAAACTGAATGATCCACTTGAATAAACATCAAACACAGAAATTATGCCCAGTTTTCATGTTTGGTCTAAAAATCATTCTTTTCAAGAAAGTTATTAACTTTAACAGGTTCTTTTTCCAGTAAAGGCATTGTCAATAATCAACTATTTCGAAACCTAAAATTTTCCTTGACTGATTATTAGGCATCATATTAATAGGTGTCACAAAACTTACTATTTGATACTATTGTATATCAATATTTTTTAGCTGACGTCATTTTATTAATTATTTTAATCCAAGGTAATACTTTAATTACACAGTCAACATTTTGATAAGAGCAAATAGTTTCTCGTCAAATCGGGACAACAATAAATTTCCCCTCTCCACTTATCCTATAATTAAGAAAATAAATCTTGCGAGGGATTGAACATGCCTAAACATCTCATTTTAGTAGCCGGGAACATCGGTTCCGGGAAAACTTCACTTACCGAACGCATTGGAGAACGGCTTGGTTGGCGAACCGCCTATGAATCCGTGGCTGATAATCCTTACCTGCCCGATTTCTACAAGGACATGAAAACATGGTCCTTTCATCTGCAGGTGTTCTTTCTCGGCCACCGCGCCAAACAGCACCAAGAAATGGCTGCTGATCCACGATCTGCGATCATTGACCGCAGCATCTACGAAGACGCATATATCTTCTGCCGGGCGCTTAACCATTTAGGGAACCTGTCAGAATTGGATTATCACACGTATCAAGATGTATTCAATTTGCTTATTCCCACCCTGCCCCAACCCTCGATGCTCATTTACTTACGCTGCCCTGTAGATGCACTCATGGCGCGCATCCACAAACGTGGGCGTGACATTGAATCCAGTATTACGGCTGACTACCTTTCCCTGCTCGAATCCTATTATGATGATTGGATGGAATCTTTTGATATCTGCCCAGTTCTAACTATCCGCACTGATGATCTTGACTTTGTCCACAAAGCAAAACATCTGGACATTGTTATCCAACGCATCAAACATAAATTGTCTGGTAAAGAAGAAGTAATATTCGATTAATTTTAATAATATGGTAATCTTTGCCCCCTTTGAATGAGGAATGCTCAATATCCATCATATTTTGCCCTACTGGCATCCGGCGAACTGGAAAAACGGATTGAAATCGCTCATAGTTTGCTCTCCCACTGTACCCTATGCCCATGGGAATGCAGAGTAGATCGCACAGGGGGTGAATTAGGCGAATGCCAGACAGGTTCCACCGCGCGCGTATATTCATATATGCCCCACCACGGTGAAGAACGTCCCCTGCGCGGCGTGGGCGGTTCCGGTACAATTTTTTTCTCCGGCTGCAATATGCACTGCCAATTCTGCCAGAACGCCGATATCAGTCAGGAAAATTACGGTATGCTTGTCAGCGCGGATAAGATCGCGGCTATGATGCTCGATCTGCAGGCGCGCGGCTGCCACAACATCAACCTTGTCTCCCCCACCCACGTTATACCCCAGATCATGGATGCCCTGCTTATCGCGGCAAAAAAAGGGCTGCGCCTGCCGCTGGTATACAACACTGGCGGTTACGATGCAATAAACACGTTAGAACTTCTCGATGGGATTATCGATATCTATATGCCCGATATGAAGTACGCGGATGAGGGGATCGCTAAGAAATATTCACTCATTCATGATTACCCCTATCACAACCAAAAAGCGGTCAAGGAAATGCACCGCCAGGTAGGTGATCTAGAATTAGACAATAACGGTATTGCTGTGCGGGGTCTGTTGGTACGCCATTTGGTGCTTCCTCATAATATCTCCGGCACAAAACAAGTGATGGCTTTTCTTACTCAAGACATCTCAACCAATACTTACGTCAACATCATGGACCAGTACCACCCAGAATATCATGCCCGTCAATTCGCGGAATTATTCCGCCGCGTGACCTCGAATGAATTTCAAGCCGCGGTTAATATGGCAATTGACTACGGTATTGAACGTATTGATCATTTGATGCTATAGGAGAGATCAAAATGCTTACCAAGATCAATTTCTTCAGCTGCACCCTCAAGAGTGCTGCATCGTCCATTTCAAGGTAAAAGGCATCATCTCGGTGAATCCGCGTATGCTCGCTGCGGAATATTACAGGTTTAGGCAATGGTATGTTTCTTGACGTTGGTATATGTTATACAAATATTCGTGTTAATAATATTGTAAAAAGATATAGCATACACAAAGAACTCAGGAAAAACTTTCATGGATTCATCCACAATTCGCCATAGAATGATTCAGGTATTGCTAACTTTTATCATTCAAGCCATATTGCTCTTTATCACGACCTGCACATTCGAAAATACCCAATGATAGAATATCCTTATTGAAACCTTTTTTTTAGTTTTCCGTATATAAGCGTAGAAAACAATGACAGAGCAACTCGCGGGAATGACTGAAGCCGAATGCATCAAGCTTGCCCGAAAAGGTGATCAGGACGCGTTCACACAGATCGTAGAGACATACCAGAATCCGGTACATAACTTATGCTACCGAATGCTTGGTACACCACAGGCAGCGGAAGATGCGGCACAGGAATCATTCTGGCGTGCATATAAAAACCTGCACCGCTACGACATGAAACGTTCCTTTGCCACCTGGCTGCTTTCTATTGCAGCACACTACTGTATCGATCAGCAGCGGCGTAAACGGCTGCCAACAATGGACCTGGATGAGATTATCGAATTCGCTGCAAAAGACCCGGCTCCAAGCCCAGAATCCACTATCGTACATGTGGAATTCTCTGATAAGGTTCAGGATCAGTTGGCTCAGTTAAGTGAAAATGACCGGGCGGTATTGATCCTCCGCTATTGGCATGAGTACTCTGAAAATGAAATTTGCCAGGCGCTTTCAATATCAAAAAGCGCTGTAAAAAGTCGACTTCACCGGGCCAGGAAACACATGGCAAAGCAGTGGACAGAAACACAAAGTAATTTAAAGATGGAAGGAAGGCGCCATGAAACACAAACAATATGAAAATTGGATCCTCGATGATGCACCCCTCTCAGATGCACAGCAGCATGAATTAGACACGCATCTCGAAGTCTGTAAAAGCTGCCAATTACTACTCAGGGGTTGGGTTGCCAGTAAGCAATTAATTACGCAATCCACTATGCAAACCCCGACACAGGGGTTCACAGACCGCTGGCAGAAAACTCGCATCAGAAAATGCCAAATAGAAAAAGTACGGCGCCACCGCTTGACTTTATTTGGATTGGTATTGCTTGCTTTCGTTAGTTCGATCATTTATATACTTGTTAGTGGATCTTTTATGCAAATGTTTGCTAATGGGTTTACGATGATATTAGAGACAGTTATGGGGATAACGAATGGTTTATCAACTATTGGCTATTGGCTCAGCCGCCTTCCAATTGCTGTGCCTATTACCGCCGGTTTCATCTACTTTGGTCTGCTCAACTCTTTTGTAATAGTCGGAATAATTTTCTTATGGAATCTGAAGCAAAGGAAACTACAAACAAATGAGATCTCAGAAAACTAAACTCCTTCCCCTCTTACTCGCAGTCCTTCTCCTGAGTGCTTGCACGGGAAGCGGATTCAACGTAGAAGAGGAAACTCTTCTCACAACATACCCGAGCCAGTTCTTAATGGGCGATATCTATGTACTTAAAAAACACGAGAAGATTGATGGCAATATTGTTGGGATAGGAACAACCCTCGTCATTGAAGACGGAGCAGCTGTCATGGGCGATATTAGCCTCATTGGCGGACAGATGGATATCTCTGGGAGTGTTGATGGAGATATCAATGTGTTTGCAGGAAGCGCCCACATTTATAACACTGCGACGATCAGCGGCAGCATCAACCAGATCGCTCATCAAATAAATGTTGATCCGGGCGCACATATTTCCGGTGAGATCAACACCTTCGCTTTTCCCATGCAATTAAGCAGCGAAAATCTTGGGGGATTTGAAGAAACATTAAGTTGGCTGCGTCCCGCCGGATGGATCATTTTCCAATTAATTAAGAATTTAATTCTTATTTTTATAACTGTTCTGATTATCTTTTTGTTTAAAAAGCCAACCTTGCGTGTTGCGCGCTGTATCAAGAAACAAGTCGCTGTCTCATGGGGCGCCGGATTGCTGGTCATGGTTGCCGCACCCATTGTCTCCCTTGTGCTGATAATCACAATATGTCTGAGCCCTATTGGCATCATCCTCATTCTCGCGTTCTTAATAGCAAATATCTGGGGTTGGGCTGGGATCAGCTTTGTTATTGGTGACAATATCACCCGTTGGCTAAAATTAGATTGGCCTGAAGAAGCCGAAGCCACTGCTGGTGCTGTTCTGCTTGGGCTGGGATCCACCCTTCTTGCTTTTCTACCATGCATCAGTTTCATGACCAGCATAATGGTCTCTGCTGTTGGATTAGGCGGTATTATCATCAGCAACTTTGGAACAATCGAAAAAGACAATTAATCCATCAAAAAAACATGTGATTTGTTCACATGTTTTTTATTTTAATTCCTTAATAAAGTATAGGTATAATCTTAATGACAAAACCAACTACTATCATGCATATGAGGATTGAATGAAACAAATAGTTCAAAACATGAAAAGCGGTGAAACACAGATTGTAGATATACCTGTACCAATTATTCAACCAGGTTTTCTCCTGATCCGCACATCCGCATCTCTGGTTTCTGCTGGTACCGAGCGTATGCTTGTTTCTTTTGCGAAAAAAAACCTTTTGGGAAAAGCTCAATCCCGCCCGGACCTCATGAAACAGGTTATTGAAAAAGCCAAACGCGAGGGCATCCTAACCACTTTAAATACTGCATTCAACCGTTTGGATCAACCTATTACGCTGGGTTATTCATCCGCGGGGACAGTGATGCAGGTCGGAAAGGGCGTGGATGGTTTTAAGCCAGGAGATCGAGTCGTATGTGCTGGCGGCAGTTATGCTGTGCACGCAGAGTACGCATTGGTCCCAAAAAACTTGGCCGCACACCTTCCGAAAGAAGTGAAATTTGAAAGCGGTGCTTTCGTTACCATTGGGGCAATAGCTCTTAATGGCATCAGACTTGCGAACCCGCAAGTTGGAGAAATGTCTGCAGTTATTGGAATGGGGCTTCTGGGGCTGTTGACTGCCCAGATACTAACAGCTTCTGGCTGTGAGGTAATCGGAATGGACATCAGCCCTGAACGGTTGGCATTCGCACAGAAAGTTGGTATTAGAGCAGAAATAAACAAAAACATTAAAGAAAAATTCATTCAAATGACCCGTGGCCGCGGATTTGACCATATATTCATTTGCGCGGACACCACTTCTAACGAGCCTGTCGAATTAGCTGGAGAGATCGCGCGTGACCGAGCGAATATTGTCGCCATTGGTGCTGTTGGAATGGATATCCCTCGTAAGCAGTATTATGAGAAAGAATTAACTTTCAAAATCGCCCGTTCGTATGGGCCTGGCCGATACGATAAAACCTACGAGGAGGTTGGCGGCGATTATCCAATCGGATATGTTCGTTGGACCGAAGGTAGAAATTTAGAAGCGATTGTGGATCTCTTAAAACATAACAGGCTGGAGGTGGCATCTCTAATCACTCACCGCTTCCCAATCGAACAAGCCAAAGAAGCGTACACACTAATCACAGGTAAACAAGATCAAAATTATCTCGGTATCATCCTCACATACCCGGAGAAAGAAAATCAACAAGCCGAGAAAAACATCATCACTTTCTCTTCTGAACATATATCTTCAAAAAGCAAGAAACTGGATGTTGGTGTCATAGGTGCGGGAAATTACGCTAATGCAGTCTTCCTGCCAACAATAAAGAAAAATCCCCATATAAATTTGCTTGGGATTGTCTCAGCAAAAGGATTGAACGCTCAGCAGAGCGCCAAAAAATTCGGTTTTTCTTATGCTGATTCTCACATAGACACTATTCTGAAAGATGAGAAAATAGATCTTGTAACCATCCTTACTCAACACGCAGATCATGCCGATCTTGTTAGAAAAAGTCTTCAAGCAGGAAAACATGTCTATTGCGAAAAGCCACTCGCAATAACAAAGAAACAACTGGAAAGCATTATTCCATTATTTCAGAAAAAAAGTCATCCCTACCTTACAGTCGGGTTTAATCGCCGCTTTGCTCCTTATTCTGTTCAATTAAAATCCTTCTTTACAGACCGGGTAGAGCCGATCTATGCTCACTATCGTGTGAATGCCGGCTTCATTCCATCCTCCCATTGGCTGCATGATCCAACCAAAGGCGGCGGACGCTTGATTGGTGAAGGATGCCATTTTATTGACTATATAGTTTTTCTCGTTGGTCAAATTCCAGAAAGTGTTCATACTCAAGCTCTACCGGATAACGGTGAATATACTCGCGACAATTTTGTGATTACTATGAGTTTTCCGGACGGATCGATCGGTACAATCTCCTATTTGGCAAATGGAAACAGATCAGTAGGCAAGGAATACCTGGAAGTATTTTGTGGAGGAAAAGTAGGTATCCTTGATGATTTCCGAAAATTACAATTATTTGGAAAAACTACCATAAAGAAACGCGAATATTTCAAACAAGATAAAGGACACGCATCTGCCTGGGATAAATTCGTGAATGCTGTGATAAAAAACACTGAAGCACCTATTCCTTACACAGAACTAATCGGTACCGCTTATGTCATCCTCGCCTGTGAGCAATCAATGCAAACCAGCAAACCAATAAATATTAAAGATTTCATGCACGCTAAGTAAATCACAGATGGCTTCCCGATTCATCAGAACTCTCAAAGCTGTTATCCAAATAGATCCTTTAGAGAATTTAAATTATTTAATGTATCAGTGCTTATTAAAGGTTGGGCTATTTCGTTTATTAACACCTGTTGTAAGTCGAAACCAACCCCTATCCGCTTCGTTATTTAATCCCGCCTGGTTTGATTTTTGGCCAACCAAAGAAACTGTTTTATTGGGAAACAGAACAACCGCAGAAACCATTAATCAGGCTGAAAAAATATTAAGCGGAGAGTTTCTGCAGTTCGGAATTAATTATTCGAAAATCGATCTATCTCCCAAACACGAACTGCACCATTGGAGCCAGCCAATATCACCTTTTTCAGGAACTGAAGATCAGGATATTAAATATATTTGGGAATCAGCCCGTTTCTCATGGGGAATAAAACTCGCTCAAGCATTTTATCTAACGGAAGAAGAAAAGTATGCAAAATTCTTCTGGAAAAAATATGCGGAATTTTCAAAAGCCAATCCTCTCAACTTGGGACCCAACTGGGAATCCGCACAGGAAGTTGCCCTCCGGTTAATAGCATTAATTATTTCAATCAATCTGATCAAAAACGCGAAATCTTCAACCATTGAGCGGAAAACGGATCTATATAAATCTATCGCTGACCATGCTGATCGTATTCCCCCAACAATTTCCTATGCGAAAGCGCAGAATAATAATCATCTAATTTCAGAAGCAGTTGGCCTTTTCTCTGCTGGAATTTTCCTGCCAGAACATCCCCGCGCCAGTAAATGGAAGCATCTCGGTTTAAAATGGTTTCAGAATGCAGTAAATAATCAGATATCAGAAGATGGGGGATACATACAACATTCAAATAATTATCACCGGTTGATGCTCACACTCGCAGTATGGATGAAAATACTCCTTCAAAACAGCAGCCAGAAAATGAGCGGCCAAACTCACACGAAACTGTCTAATGCTTCAAAATGGCTTATGTGCCAGCTTGATCCAATATCCGGTCAAGTTTCAAATCTTGGGCATAATGACGGGTCCTTGATTCTTCCTTTTTGTCCAACACCGTATGAAGATTACCGGCCAATTTTGCAAGCTGCCAGCTGTGTGTTTTTAGATGAACCCGCGTTTGATCCTGGTCCCTGGGATGAACTGTGCGTTTGGTTAGGAATATCGGTCAAAGAAAAGCACAAAAAAACTCCTTCCTTTTTAGTTAATCCCTCAACCCCTCGGATCGGAAATCCAGATGCATGGGGTTCTCTGCGAACAGCTCGATTCACTTCCCGCCCAGCACATGCCGATCAACTTCATGTTGACCTCTGGTATCACGGACACAATATTTCACTTGACGCTGGAACATATCAGTACAATGCCCTGCCGCCCTGGGATAATGGCCTGGCACAGACGCTGGTTCATAACACGCTAATGATTAATGGAAAAAACCAGATGTTCCGAGCGGGTCGCTTCCTTTGGCTGGATTGGGCACAGTCAAAGATAGTTGATCAAAACGGCAACCTGATATGTGCAAACCATAATGGATATCGGAAACTGCACGCAGTGCATCAGCGCACACTGAAAAGAATTTCAACCAAGAACTGGGAGATTGTAGATTTGGTGTTTTCACACCACTCGTCATCAAACGAATATCAAATTGACCTGCATTGGCTTCTGCCCAATTGGCCAATGAGATTTAACGGACACACGTGTACACTTTCCGCCCCTTTCGGAACTGTTAAATTAGACATATCTGCTGAAACAAAAACCTGCCCTTCCAAATTCACCTTTTATAAAAAGGGCAAGCCAATCTCAGAAGAGGCACAAGAAGAACCTTTATTGGGTTGGTTCTCTCCTACATATGGACATAAAATTCCTGCATTATCAATTCGTTATTCAGCTACCCATGCTTTACCTTTAACAATCACATCACGATTCACGTTTTCATAAATCAATTAAAATCAACCTATGCATATCCTTCTAATTCATCAAGCTTTTGCTGCACTCAACGAACCTGGTGGCACCCGCCACCATGAATTTGCAAGGTTTTTGGCCGAGCAAGGCCATCAGGTCAGCATCATCGCCAGCCCAGTCAGCTACCTGACAGGTAAAAGCACAATAAACAAGCAAGTTGAAACAGAGATGGAAGGCAGAATATCCATATATCGCGCCTACACATATCCTGCACTGCATAAGAGCTTTGCCCACCGATTGTATAGTTATATTTCATTTATGATTTCTTCTTTCTTTATTTCAATGAAAATCAAGAATGTAGATATTGTCTGGGGAACGTCTCCCCCGATTTTTCAAAGTTTCACGGCCTGGCTCGTTTCAAAATTAAAACAAGTGCCTTTTCTTTTAGAAATCAGAGACCTCTGGCCGGCATTTGCGATCGCCGTTGGTGTCTTAAAAAACAAAGTATTAATAAGCTTGTCATTATGGTTAGAAAGATTTCTTTACAACCGTGCGGATAAGATCATAGTTAATTCTCCAGGTTATTTGGAACACGTCCAATTAAAAGGTGGGCGGAGTGTCACTCTTATTCCCAACGGGTCTGATGCAGCCGCTTTTTCTCCCGCGAATACGATTCAAATCCGTAAAGAATTAGGGTGGACAGATAAATTTATTCTTCTTTATGCTGGCGCGCACGGAATGTCTAATGACCTCCCAGCAATTTTACAAGCGGCCAAGATGATAGAAGACAACGAGAAGATAAGTATAGTTTTCATTGGTGATGGAAAAGAAAAGAATAATCTAATTACCTTAGCTAAATCTTTAAAATTATCAAACGTAGAATTCTTAAACCCGGTCCCAAAAAATAAAATTTTTAAATATCTGCATTCATCAGATGTATGCATCGCCATCTTGAAACCAATCGAGCTGTATAAAACTACCTATCCCAATAAGGTTTTCGATTATATGGCTGCAGGAAAACCAATCATCCTGGCAATCGATGGTGTCATACGAGAAGTTGTTGAATCCGCTAACTGCGGGTTATTTTGTGAACCTGGCAACCCACACGCGATTGCAAACGCTATCCTTGAAATGTACCATAACCGTAAAGAGCTAGAAAAAATCGGGGAACGCGGCAAGGTGTATTTAGAGCAAAACTTTAACCGAGCAATGATTGCGAAAGATTTTTCTGATATGATAGAAGAAATCACGAGATCAGATGGCTGAAAAAATATTAATTGTAGAAGATGAGCTCGTCCTTCAAGAAACGCTTGCATATAACCTTAAGCATCAAGGGTACGAAGTGGAAACTGCCAGCGACGGTCAAACTGCGATTGACAAAGCAAAGCAGACCAACCCCGATCTTATTCTTCTGGATATTATGCTGCCAGACGTGGATGGCTTTGAGGTTTGCCGCATCCTCCGTAAGGATATGTCAGTTCCTATCCTGATGCTAACTGCTCGGGATGATGAGATTGACCGCGTTGTTGGACTTGAAGTTGGCGCGGATGATTACCTAATAAAACCATTTAGTATGCGCGAATTAATTGCCAGAGTGAAAGCGCTTTTACGCAGAGTACGCCTAATGCAGAACATGAACCAGGACAGTGAATCCACCCATAAGGTTTTCCATCTTGACAATCTAGTCATCGATGAAACCCGCCACGAAGTGCTGATCAATGATAAACCACTGGACTTGAAACCCAAAGAATATGATCTCCTGCTCTATCTTGCTCGCCACCGTAGACATGTATTATCCCGCGAACAAATCCTTAAAGAAGTATGGGGGTGGGATTTTTTCGGTGGCAGCCGCACTATTGATGTACATATTCGATGGCTGCGTGAAAAAATTGAAGAGAACCCTGCGGAGCCCAAACGGATAATCACCATCCGAAGCGCAGGATACCGGTTTGAAGGATAAATTAGATGCGCAGTACGCTTTTCTTGCACATCTTCTTTTTTTCACTGGCAATCATAGCTGCAACGATCTTGTCATTATCTTATTTCGGGTTTATCAATCCTTCCTCATTTGTCAACATCCGAAATGTCGTTCTCATTATCTTTCTCACATTTTCTATCATTTTTATTGCATTCCTTATCTCATATCGGTATATCCGCCCAATTCGACTAATATCAGACCAGATAAATAATCCTTCACAACTAGTGAAAACATTTAAAAAACCTCATTTCTTGCCCGCTGAAATTAAGCAACTCTTGATATCTATCCTAAAATATCAATCAAAAAATAATGATGTTCAAATCGGCTATTCAGCTAACCAGAAGCTGTTTACCTCAATCCTTGCAAATATAACTGATGGAATTCTTGTCTCCAATGGAGACGGGAATGTGTCCTTGATTAATAAATCTGCCCGTCAGATTTTTAGTTTGGAACAGGATGATTTGATTGGACATTCCCTGGCCAAGGTGCTTCGCAATCATAAAGTCAATGAATTGTGGGAAAAATGCACTCATTCAAAACAACAGGAGATGACCAGTTTTGAAACATCTCCGCAGAAATCTTCCATCCAATGTATCGCAACACCGCTGAATCCAGAACTGCCTGGGAATATACTATTCTTGTTCCAGGATCTTACCAGGATGCGGCAATTAGAGATTGTCCGCCGTGATTTTGTTAGTAATGTATCCCATGAATTACGTACCCCGCTGGCATCAATAAAATTAATTACTGAAACTCTTCAAGACAGCGCCCTCCAGGATCCTCCTGCTGCAAGTAAGTTTCTCCATCAAATGGATATCGAAATAGATAACCTCACACAAATGGTAGAAGAATTACTGGAACTTTCGCGCGTTGAATCTGGGCAAGTACCCCTTGAAAAACAATGGGTAAAACCTTGTCAGTTGATCCAATTGGCTGGCGAGCGAATGGTCATGCAGATGAAACGCGCAGGACTAGAATTTTCTTTCCAATGTGATGAAAACCTTCCCGTCGTTTTTATTGATTCACACCGCCTAAGCCGCGTCCTCGTAAACCTCCTGCACAACGCAATTAAATTTACGCCATCAGGTGGAGGAATAGAAACCTCCGCTTATCAAGAAGGTAATACTATTGTTTTCTTCGTTAAAGATTCTGGCGTAGGCATTCCTCAAAAAGACCTTGAGCGGATTTTTGAGCGCTTTTATAAATCTAATCCCTCCCGTTCAAATCATGGAACTGGGTTGGGCTTATCCATTGCCAAACACTTAGTCGAAGCCCATGGTGGCAGGATATGGGCGGAAAGAAATCCGCAGCTTGGCAGCACAATTAATTTTTTTATCCCCTTAAATCAACATATCTAAATAATCTTAATCAATTCTTAACAAATCTCCTTATCTTTGTTAATCATCAATCGGTATGATTGATAGCATAAACAACAAAACAATAAGGAGAAAAAGAATGTCGAAAAAAATATTTATAGCAATAGCTGTTCTGGTAATCGGTGCGATGTTATTCGCTGCCTGCGCTACCTCAGCCCCTGCTTCCGAAGCCGAAGAAGCTGCACCTGCCGAAGAAGCATCCCCCACTGAAGAAGAAGCTGCTGAAGAAGAAACCGAAGAAGAAATGGTTCTCTCCGGTCAGCTCCAATTAGCTGGTTCCACCACCGTTCAACCACTGGTAGAAGTATTGGCTGAAGCTTTTATGGATATGAATGCTGAAGTCAGCATTGATGTTCAAGGCGGCGGTTCAAGCGTTGGCGTTACCGCCGCTGGCGAAGGCACCGTAGATATCGGTATGTCCTCGCGTGCCATCAAAGACTCGGAATTTGAAGTCTTCCCCAATCTGCAAGTTTTCACCATCGCTTATGACGGTATCGCGGTAGTTGTAAATTCCGGAGTAGAACTCCCCACACTCTCCATAGATGAAGTACGTGCGATCTTCTCTGGAGCAATCACCAACTTTGCTGATGTTGGCGGCACCGATGCCCCGATCATTGTCGTTTCCCGTGAAGAAGGCTCCGGCACACGCGCGGCTTTCGAAGATTTGGTCATGAAATATAAAGACAGCGCAGGCGAAAAGGTTTTGGATCTCATCGCTGAATCCGCACTGCTCCAGCAGTCCAACGGCCAGGTCCGCACAATTGTCGCTGAGACTCCCAATTCCATTGGTTACCTTTCGTTTGGTTTCCTCGATGACTCCGTCACCGGCGTTCCAATCGATGATGTTTCCCCCTCCATTGACAACGTACTGAATGGTTCCTATCCCATCTTCCGCCCGCTCAATATGGAAACTGGTGGAGATCCCAGTGATTTAGCAAAATCTTTCCTGGACTTCATCCTCAGTGCAGATGGCCAGGCAATTGTTTCTGAAGACTACATCCCCGTAGAATAAAGCAAATTTAGAAAACAGAAAGAGGGGCACCGATCTGCACGAAAAAGTGCCCCTTTCTTTGATGTTATTTCAAAAAAGACAAGCAATAGAATATGATTTTAAACCCAATAATAATATGACCATAAAAACCATAGATTTCAAACGGAAAACAATACGTGCATTATCAATCACCACAGCCCTATTTGCTACAATCGCACTGGTAGTTGGTATCCTAATTCACCTCCAAGTGATCGCTTTACTACAGTCACCGCCCTTATCACTTATTTTTATTATTATCATTTCATTACTAACCGGAATATCCGCTTACGGCTTTTGGAATTACAAAAATTGGGCGAAGTCTATTCTTCTTAATTTAGCAATACTGGTTATCACTTACTTTTTTATAACCGCAATTTTTGAGTTCTCAAGCATTGTCTTTGGAGGAAAAGAAATCACGCCAATTCCTGTCATTCTCTCCACTTTTTTCAACTGCTTTATTTATAAATTCCTATATAAAACAATCATCCCAATTGCAATCATTGTATTACTAAAATATCAGGAAGAGGGTTTTACTGAATCACAGGCGCAGCGTTACTTCTTTGATCAAATGATAAAGTATGTTCTACTTTTTGCTGCCTCGAGCTCCATCCTCATTGTTGCCATGATCTTCATATTCACTTTTATGGAATCTACAGATGCGATTACTGAAATTGGATTACAAGAAATGCTTATCGGTACTATCTGGCGACCTGGGTCAATCATCGGTACAGAAGACGCCCAGTTTGGCCTTGTCCCGATGATCATCGGCTCTATCTACAGCACCATCGGCGCGGTTATCCTTGGTGTACCGCTTTCGATCGGAACAGCAATCTTACTGGCCGAGATCGCACCTCCTTTTATCAGTGATATTTTTCGACCGGCTATTGAACTCCTGGCAGGCATACCCTCTGTTATATATGGTTTGTTCGGAATGATCGTGATTGCTCCCCTCATCCGTAATTTTGAGGTACCAGGTAACTCCGGGTTCGGTTTGCTGAATGCTTCAATCATTCTTGCTGTTATGATCCTACCCACTATCACCAATATTGCTGAAGATGCCATTTGTGCAGTTCCCGATTCTTACCGCAACGCGGCTTTAGCATTAGGGGCAACCAAATGGCAGATGATCTATTCGGTGCTTATCCCCGCCGCGCGTTCAGGAATTATGGCAGCAATTATTCTCGGTGTTGGGCGGGCATTAGGAGAGACCATGGCATTGATCATGGTCATCGGCAACTCAATTGCTATTCCCATTCCTCTCAATAAAAATCCGTTAACACTACTGTTAGCGACAGCGCGTACACTGACAGGTAATATCGCGGTTGAGATCAATTATGCAGCCGGTGTCCACCGCAGTTCGCTTTTCTTTACGGGGGTTCTTCTTTTTGTACTTCTCCTCATCATAAACCGCTTTGCTCATTTCATGATGCGGGAGAAAAAACCAGTATAAGGATAAATAATGGCAGCCATCCAAAATTTATTGAAATATAAATCAATTAAAATTGATAATAAAAAGAACCTTCGCAACCGTAAGATAGCTGAAAAGATCGCCTTCGGCATTATTTGGTTGTGTGCACTGCTCGCAATCACCGCGCTTGTTGCTATAGTAGGATATGTCATGGTTAATGGCTTGAAGGTAATCAACTTGGAATTTTTAACTACACGTCCCGCAGGCGGGGTATCTGGAAAGGGAGGGATGTCCACCACTATTGTAACAACGATTTATCTGGTTATTCTTACTCTAGTGATTGCTGCTCCACTCGGTGTGCTTGCTGCTATATACTTCGTTGAATATGCTGAAGATGCAGAAATGGGGAATGGATTTGCACGCACTCTAATCAAATACGCCCGCATCAGCGTGGAAATACTTGCTGGTGTGCCTTCTATTGTGTTTGGATTATTTGGGTTCATTGTATTTGTGTCCTACTTAAAATTGAACTTTTCTCTCCTGTCCGCTGGCCTCAGCGGCGCATGCCTTATACTGCCTGTCATCATCCGAACCACAGAAGAAGCCGTCATGGCCGTTCCCCGATCTTTACGCGAAGGCAGCTTGGCGCTGGGAGCTACCAAATGGCAGACCATTTCTGGTGTTGTTCTTCCAACCGCGATTCCTGGCATTATTACAGGTATTGTTCTTAGCATGGGGCGTATAGTCGCTGAGACTGCTATATTTTGGGTTACACTTGGTGGCAGTTACCGCCTTCCGCAAAACATCATGTCTTCAGGGCGCACAATGGCACTGCATGTTTACTCATTAGCCAGTGAAACCCGTGCATTTGACAAAGCGCTGGGTACTTCAGCAATTTTGATCATCATCATAGTATTCCTTAACTTAGCGATCAATATCACATCTCGGCAATTCACAAGAAAATTCTCGGGCAATCAGGATTAATAAATGAAAACCAACAATAACGGAAAAACAAAAATCAGCGTCAACAATTTCAACTTTTACTATGGTGAATTTCAAGCCTTACGAGATATTACAATAGACTTTCCTGCCAATAAAATTACTTCCATCATCGGACCTTCTGGCTGCGGGAAAAGCACATTTCTTCGTTCGTTCAACCGGATGAATGACCTTATTCCATCGGTACATACAACCGGAAAAATCGAAATAGATGGAGAGAGTATTTATGAAACCGACGTGGTTGAATTGCGAAAGCGAGTGGGGATGGTATTTCAGCGCCCAAACCCCTTCCCAAAATCTATCTTCGAGAACATTGCCTTTGGCCCCCGCGCTCATGGCATACGCGATAAGCAAGTTCTGAACGAAATCGTGGAAAAAAGCTTACGCCAGGCAGTTCTTTGGGATGAAGTAAAAGATAATATTAATAAATCAGGCCTTGCATTATCCGGCGGCCAGCAGCAGCGGCTCTGCATCGCACGCGCGCTAGCAGTTGAACCTGATGTGATCCTCATGGATGAACCGGCTTCCGCCCTTGATCCGATTGCTACCTTAAAAATAGAAGATCTTATTCATCAGTTGAAGGAAATATATACTATAGTTATAGTGACGCACAATATGCAGCAGGCTGCTCGCGCGTCCGACTTTACTTTATTCTTTAACATGGCTGAAGATCGGGCTGGGTACTTAGTTGAATCAGGTGAAACAGTTACTATTTTCACTAACCCAAGAAAAGAACTCACCGAACAATATATTTCAGGCCGTTTCGGTTAGAAGAGGTGTTATATGGCACGAGAAATTTACAACAGAAAAATACAACAAATAAAAGACGAAATCCTTTTACTCGGGAGCATGGTCGAACAAGCCACTCTCGATTCTGTTGTTGCTTTTAAACAAAAAGACATTGAATCTGCGAAAATAATTATTGAAGAAGATCAAGCAATAAACGATAAACGTTTCGCTATCGAAAATGCAATCATGATATTATTCGCCACCCAGCAGCCCCTGGCTCATGACCTGCGCCTGTTATCCGCTATGTTCTTGGTATCTAATGAATTAGAACGGATGGGAGACTATGCAAAAGGGATTGA
>CBDAFG010000114.1:0-2542 GCA_965195205.1 uncultured Pelolinea sp.
TGAATGACGATTTATTTGATGTTCATCCGAATGACGCTATTTTTATTTCTGGAAATGACCTGCATCAATTTGTTGTGCAGGGTGATGAACCGCTTGGCTTTATGTGCGTGATCAAAGCTAAAGAAATTACAAAAATAAAATAGTCGTGGAAATTAAAAGCAAAAAAATCTTTATGGTTTTAGTGATCTAGCTGCCATAAATGAAGGCATATAATCTTTGATTTTTTCTTCTGCCCAATAATCTTCAAAAAACCCTATCAAATGAAATCCTGCTTCTAGTTGGCCGCCGACCTGCTCTTCAATCGTATGGCCAAACTCTATTGGTTCGTCTATCCCATATAGACGGATCCGCTCTTCTTCGGTGATGCTGGTCAAGTCTGAATATGGGAGAGAGTGTTTGATATGATAAATACCTTTTTTCGCTAACTCACCATCAAAACAAAATTCCACAGGGTTGACGAAGCCAACTATCATTGTCCCCCCATGACGGAGGACTCGAAATGTTTCCTTCCAAACCGGTTTTAATTCTGGAATGAAACAATTTGACACTGGATTGAAAATGAAATCAAATGATTCATCCGCTAATACAGAAAGATCAGCCATATCCCCCTCGATCGTTCTAATTTTTAAACCTTCCCGTTTTGCCACGAATTGGTCTTGCTCCAATTGTTTGGGCGAATTATCAAATGAAGTTACATTGGCACCAGCGGTAGCAAAGATAGGCGCCTGCTGACCACCTCCTGATGCCAGGCAAAGTACATCGCTGCCTCCCATTCTTGGAAACCAGTTTTTTGGAACGGGTTTACAGGGTGTGAGGACCACCTGCCATTTTCCAGATTTGGCTGATTTGATTACTTCAGGTGATACAGGAATTGTCCAACGATTTTTTGCGTCCACTTGTTTATTCCATGCATCTTTATTAAATTGGAGAACGTTGACCATCTTATGTCCTTCATGAAAAATGTAAATGATTGAGATACTATAATATAAGACAGTATATCAATTTGAGGAAGTACCATACGATGTTGAATTTAATTAGTCAATTAATCTTTGCGCGTTCTGAATTTAAAAAAGGATTTTCTGGTGTAACAGAAGAAGAGGGAAGTCAGAGGCTAATGCCTGTTAATAGTATTGGCTGGATCGTCGGGCATCTGGCCTGGCATGAACAATATTATTGGCTGACCAGGGCGCAGGGAAAAGTCCTTGTTCCCGAGTTGATTGATCAGGTGGGGTTTGGAAAACCAGCCAGTAACCCGTCATTAAAGAAGATGATCTCATACTGGGAGATAATTACACAAGACGCTGATGAATATTTATTTCGGATGAAGGAAAGCGACCTGTTAGAAAATATGGTTGTTAAAGGAAAAGAGCTTCCTTTCAATATGGGCACGATGATTTCCCGAGTTATTTATCATTACTGGTACCACAATGGAGAAATGCAAGCGTTACGGCAATTGATGGGCCATTCAGATCTTCCCGAATTTATCAGTGATGATATTGAGACTGTTGGAAGATATTATTTAGATTGAAATTTATGTTTAAAAATAATACTTGAATCCAAGATATATTAGGAAAGACCCTTAAATTTTATATTACAAGCTCGGATTAACGCCGATCTTTAAAGATTGCCGTTGGAAGTTCTTCCAAGGGGATCAACCAATTTGTTGATCACATGGCATACGGTTTGTACCACGGCGAAAGGTAAAGCATGTGAAGAGGATTAGCGGTCTATTCTGTTATCAAAAACACAGAAGTATTTTTTTTCACCGGCTTAGAGACTTTTAAAGCAATTTCTTGGTTTTTACCAGCAGTTTTTATTTTTTTGTGATCTAGCTCCATTGAAGTTATTTCCTGCAAAAAATCTGATCCATGTCCGAGGAAGTGGATTTGATCACCTAGTTTAAGTGTATGAGCGAGCATGATGACAGCAACGTTAATTCGGTCATAGTAATGAGTTACTTCTCCTATCCGTTTGCCGTTCATTAAAGTTCCTCCTTTGGGAAAATATCTTATATTTTAATTATAAAGAGTTAGTCAATGCTGGATTCAAGTCTCAAGTGCAACCGTGGTTTATTAAGAATACCATAGGCGGGTTGAAAGACAAACATTTCCTGGGTCTTGAATTCAATCGATTTTCTGCAAATTCAATATCCTCGTGAGTCAATGCACTAAACTTCGTATCTTTAGGAATGTATTGGCGAATCAATCCATTAGTATTTTCGTTGGTCCCTCGTTCCCATGAAGAATAAGGGTGAGCAAAATAAATCTTAGCTCCTAAAGCATTAGCGATATCTTCGTGATCAGTAAACTCTTTCCCATTATCATAGGTGATGGTATGAACTGGGTAACCAGCCAATAGGGAGATAATCATCTCTTTTACAGCTTCTTTGGTACGCTGGCCTACCAGTCCCATGCGTAGATAACGACTTTTGCGATCTACCAGGGTCACAATTGCACCTTTCTTGCCTTTGCCTATGATCGTGTCCGCTTCCCAATCACCCAGCCTGTTTCTATCTTCTACCACCTGTGGACGCTCATCAATC
>CBDAFG010000115.1:0-4302 GCA_965195205.1 uncultured Pelolinea sp.
GCGGTAGAGTCGTGCTGACCCGCCCCTGCAGATCGATAAAGATGGGGATATAGCGTTTTGGCAGGCGGTTGCCGAGGTGCTTGAGGACGGACGTCTTGCCGACGCGCCGTTGGCCATGCAGGACGAGGATGTGATCGACGAACTTGCCAGATAGAGAGCGTTCGATCCAGGAGAAGACGTCCTCCCGGCCGAAGAACATACGCGATTCGAGTACAGGCGCTCCAGCGATATAGGGGTTGATCTTATCTGGCATAATGCCCTCTCTTATTCATTTCTCCTCTAATTGGAAAAGACCATATGGAGTGATAGCATAAATATTATTTGAGTTATTAGGATCTAACGCTAATTCATATATAGTGAGTGCACCAAGCAGTCCTTCGTTGGCAGATCCCCAGCTTAAACCTCCATCAAGAGAAATATAAACACCCGAATCAGTACCTACAAAAATATTATTGGGATTTACAGGATCAATGACAACTGAATTGATGAATTTTGTATCTATTCCATTTTTAGTTGAAAACGTAGTGCAACCATCCTTACTGACCCGTAATCCGTTATCACTTGTTGCCAAATATAATATATTTGGATTACCTGGATGAAAAGCAATAGCCGAATTGGTCTTAGCCAAGGAACCGGGCTGGGATTGGCAATAACTCCAGGAATCACCGGAATTAAATGTATGCATTAATTGGCCCCCACCAAATCCCCCATATCCGATCAATGCGCTATAGAAGTATTGAGGAGAAATTTGATCTGGCTCTTTTTGTATATAAGATGCCAAGCATAGTGATCGTTCCCATATGCTGTTGGGATTTGAGCCACAAAAATCATCAGATAACAATTGATATTCGTTATTTTCTAGATCATACGAATAGAATTTTTCCAGATCACGTCCATATCTACTTTTTTCTTTTTCTCCTAAAAATACTATGTCAGATGATTCCCCAAATCTAATTAATGTAGCCGTAGCGCCCAGTCCATTATCCCTTTTCTCCCATGATTTTCCTCCATCAGCAGAGATGAAGAAACCTTCGCCACCAATTGCAACTTTTCCCGAATCATTTTGAGACACTGCCAATGCAGGTTCCCATACATTTGTATCAATACGAGAACTAGACCAGGCTTCACCGCCATTATTCGAGGTATAGAGATTATTAAAATCTGCTGATAAATAAGCGCCATTTTCGTTTGCCGCGAATGAATTCCCCGGCAAATCATCCCAAGTTTCCCAAGTGTACCCTTTGTCCTTGGAGATAAGTTTGTATCTGCAATGAGAAAAAAGATAAACATCTCTTGTATCATCATAGGCTAGTAAAATAGGTAGTCCTTGGCAGTCATATTCTTCTTCTCCAATTAAAAATGTGGCTTCCCATGATTCCCCACGATCAGATGATAGATAGATACCCATATGTGACTTGTGTATATCAATTTTAAAGAGTGGTATGATCAGATTTTGCGTCTCTGGATCAATTAGAGCAAATGGCGCAACATCCAGGTAAGAAAAACCGTGTTCTTTAAGAACTATTGCTGTCCATGTATCACCTCCATTAAATGTCTCAGACATCATCAAGCCGCTCGTATACACCAGATGTTTAGAATTTGAGGGATCCATGGCAACCCAGCTATTCGACCAGAATTGCCCTTGAGTTTGAGTGTCTAATAACTCCCAGTGTTCACCGCTATCCTTGCTTCGATAAACTCCTGCATCTATGACACCGGCATAGATAATTTCAGGGTTTTCAGGATCAATAATGAGATTATCAATTTCTCCTCGTGTCAACCCGTTTTGTACAGGGGCCCAGGAAACACCTCCGTTGATGGTTTTATAAATACCCGACCTGAACATTCCCGCATAGATAATATCGGGATCTGTAGGGTGAATGGCGATGGAAGTAACATCATCACGCTCCAGAAACTGGGCGGAGTTAATCCTTGACCATTGATAGGGTAATGGCTCTGGGGTCGGGGTAGGCATTGTGGTGGGTTTGGGGGTTGCGACCACGATCCTTTCAACCACTTCCTGTTCAGGAGCGAGGGCTGTTCTTAATGGCGAATTGGGAATTACAAGCAAAACAGAAAAGACAGCCACAACTGCAAATCCTGCCCAAACCAGCGGCCGCTTCCAGAACGGTTTCGCATCCGCGCGTCCCTCCCTGAGCTGGGCCTGCTTGCGGGCAGTTTTAAGGTTCTTAATGCGCTCCGAAACCTGGGCGGCATCTTCCGGCGTAAGAGAGAGATATTGATTCAGTGCGAAAATGGCACCGTCATATTCCCCCAGGCGTTCCATGCGTTCTGCCTGAGTGCGTAAACTGGACAACTGTTCTGTGTGTGCCTTCTCGCGGATATCCGCCAGCAGGGAGAGCACGGATTCATCCGCGCCCTTCATGCGCTGATAAGCAGATAAGAGATCAGCCGCGTCCCCCCAGTGCTCGTTCTCTTTGGCCCGCTGTCCCCAGGAGAGTAATACGTCCCTGATGTTCCCTGTACCATCAGCCAGCGCTTCCAGTTCCCTGACAGACGCCTGCAGGCCGGTATCCCTGGGAGTGAACTCCAGTGCCTTACGGGCCTGCTCCAAAGCGATATCCTCACCGCCGGAGATAGCAGATACTGCGCGGTGGTGATAAAGGCGGGCCATCTGTGCTTGTCCGTCAGAATGTTTGGGGCTGATTTTGAGCACCTGCTGATAGGCATATTCCGCTTCGTCTAAGCGTCCCATCGCAAAGCGGACATCGCCCAGCGCCAGATAGGCATCGCAGTACCCGGATTGGGCGGCTACGTCCTCGGGGTAGAGTGCTAAAACCTCTTCATACTCTGCGCCCGCGCGTCCGTAATCTTCTCGCGCCATATGCGCGGCAGCTAATCCCATGCGCACCTCGAGATTATCCTCTTCGGCGCCCAGGGCTTCTTCGAAAGAATCGACCGCCTTTTCCAACTCACCCTGGTCGAGATATTCATGCCCGACCTGGAGCAAACGGCTGACGATGGGATTGATTGCAGTTAACTCCTCGCGCACCTGCTCGATGGAGCGGTTCTGGATGAGCCATAACTTCATTAAATAGATCACAAAACGATTCCCGCTGGCCAGGACATCCTTCTCACGCAGGCGCAGGACCGCACTTTCCAGGTCCTGATGGATGAAACGTACCTTCTGATCTTTGAGGGATTTTTCCAGCGTGCCCAGGTCCGCCCCGCTATCAAATTGGGCTAAACTGGCCAATACCCACTTCTCGAGTTCAGAGGCCTCATCCCAGACAAATTTGAGATTGACCGTCCCACGTTCGATGACCGCATCCAGGATGCCTTCTACGTCTGATTTGGATACCTGCCATTTGTCGGACTTCTGGCAGACAGAAAAGAGCTCATGGCAGATCAACTGGATGAAATAGGGATGCCCGGACGTGATCTCATAGATACGGTCAACCGCATCCAGGTCAAAAGCAAGTATGCCTTCCACCGGTTTGATGATCAAGTCACGCGCATCGGATTCACTCAAGAAGCTGATCTTTCGGTAGAGGGCCTGCTTGAAGAACCCGGTATAGGCCGCCTGCATATTCTCCAGCTTGCGTCCAGAAGAACCGATCGAAAAGATGAAATTGAGCTTGTTATGATCCATCAAGCGCTTGAGAATGGCCATGAAGGGCAGCGCCAGCCCTTCCTGGGCGGAAGTATTTTCCAGGGTATCGAACTCATCGAAAGTGAACAGCAGCACATCACTGCCCAGTTTTTCTTCCACTTGAGGGAGGAACTGAGTTTCGAAGTAATCCGGATCCTCTTCAAAGGGCTCACGGTCAGGTTTGGGCAGGTCAAGCGCGCGAGTGATCTCACGCGACAACCACCACAGGAAGCGCGGCAGAGTCGTGCTGACCCGTCCTTGCAGGTCGATGAAGATGGGGATATAGCGTTTTGGCAGACGCTTGCCGAGATGTTTGAGAACGGATGTCTTTCCGACACGCCGTTGTCCGTGCAGGACGAGGATGTGATCGACGAATTTGCCAGACAGAGAGCGTTCGATCCAGGAGAAGACATCCTCCCGGCCGAAGAACATACGCGATTCGAGTACGGGCGCTCCAGCTATATAGGGATTGATCTTATCTGACATTATGCCCTCCAATTATTAGATAAACTGATTATACAATATTCGTTTGTATTTTTTATTAAATAGATTGTGTGTCATCTTTTCTGTAAAATTGATCACAGGTCCTTTCAATTTATTAGATAATACTCTAACTGCTCTCCATTCTCAAATACAATTTACCATATTCCCATTCTTCACTAACCTCCATCAGAATTGCTGAGACAAGC
>CBDAFG010000116.1:0-3891 GCA_965195205.1 uncultured Pelolinea sp.
TGACTGGAGTTCAGACGTGTGCTCTTCCGATCTGGGATACTTATACATGGAACCTTTAATGTGTTAATAGCCACTCTTATAAATTTTAATAAACGGCTGTCGTATCGCTCAAGTTGATCGGTAATAATATTCAATAATTTGGTTCTGTTAAACATTCTTTCAATTTTTGGATCTTTTAATTTCAAAAGTTTCATGTGGTAGGGATACACAGAAAAATCTATTGGATAATTAAATATGTCATCATCATTTATAATATTCATATCATCACCGTAAAACTTACCTCCATTATACACTACTGCCGCCACCAGTGCAGTTTTCCCTATACCACCGAATGCTGGTAACAAATAACGTTTACCATCGATCGTAACACCGGCAGAGTGCATCAACGAGTGTTTTTTTCGTAAAAGTGCCATGTGGACTAGAAGGTTAATTGGAAGTATAGATTTATTACAGAAAATTGTAATCGGTGTTTTTATTAAATTGATACATGCCTGATGGGCTGGAATATTTAACCATCCATCAGCATAATAGTAATAATCAGAAATCACGACTGCATCCTTCAATTTAGGGGCACAATCATAATCCCGAATAACAATATCAGCAGCATTTTCACAGTCGCTCAATACCTCAAATTCTGCAAGCTGATGCATTACTTGCTGGATTACTTCGGAAAAGCTTGACTCAATATCAACACGAATAATCTCATGGATATTGAACCTTTTTTTGATAGTTTTTCTATTGGACATACCTGAACCTCCACACCCTGTTCAAAGTAAGATTATAGTGTCTTCTGCAAATAATTATTATAATACTGCCATTATTTGAGTGTGTTATTGAAAAACTCAAGATTCCCCCTCTTAATATCTCTAAACCTTTTTATACACAGGCAATATGCCTCTAACAGATATCTCAACTCTATAAAATGGCCTGTTGATCTACTCTTAATCGATTGGATAATCATAATGATTATTCGACCAATCCGACTCCAAATATATATGCGATTATTTTTAAATGAAGATCCAAATACTTTGAAGAATAAATACAGGGCATAAATCTCTTGCATGTATATCAATTCTTTACCTAAAGTTCTTCCAGAAACCGAGGCATTGTGTTGCAGTTTAGCAAAAGGGGTAATAAATAGCGTTCCTGGGTAACGGGAATAGACCCTATGTGAAGATTCAAGGTCTTCACCTTCAGAATATTTTATAAGATTCTCATCATAATTGAATTCTTTGAGCACTCTCCTACGATATGAGTGGTTTGCACCAGAGAGCCACTCACATTTCATAACCCTATCCAACGCTATGGGATATGTAGCGCTTACTGAGGGTAACGTCCTACAGCCATTGTGTTCCAAGTGGTACAGATAAAATATTTTATAGAGAAAATCTCTCAAATTGAGGCGAGAATGATCGGGTATTATATAACCCTGTACGCCAAGTGCTTCTGGATACTCTTTATACACCTTACAGGTCTCGCTTACATACTCACTCCCCAGAATCACATCATCGTCTAAAAAGGTCACGATATCCCCAGAGGTTTGTTTAGCACCAAGATTGCGTGCAACAGTCAGACTATTCTTTGGATTTGGCATGTAATTTAATGAGCATCCTTCTTTAATAAAGCTTTCCTTCCTGCTCCTGGTTAAATTTTCTGTGTTATCATTCGACGCGTTATCAATTACGAAAATTTCATATGGCATAACTATCTGAGCCAACAGGGAATCTAAGCATACTCCAAGATCCTCTGTACGATTATAAGTTGGTATTACTACTGAAACCCTCATTACCCCTATTTCCTCCTCATAGATTTCTTAACCCACAACCAACTACGCTCTTCCGACTGGTACAATCCAAACGAATTCAACAGATCGTCGGGACTAAAGTTGATCGACAAATGCATGGGGTGATCTTCGTTCCCTTCCTTAGAATCCAAACCCGTGATGATCAGGGTACCGTTCTCCGTGAGGCTCGACGTCATTTTTGCTATCCGGACGATCTGCGGAGGGAATCTTCTCAAAACTTTCTTAATCATTGACCGTATCATTGGTATAACTTCCTTGTACTGAACAAATGATGTACAGCCCCTACTAACCACCAATAACCACGTGACATAACCTGTCGAAACATATCTCTGCCTCTGATACGTTAATCAAAATCTATAAATCTGAGCATAACCCCAGATTTGATACTCAGTCTTTAACATGTGAAGATTAATGGATTTCTTCATTACCTCCGTATATTATTGTCCAAGGCATAAAGATACTAATTGCTTTTTTTATCGCCGCGTTGTCCCCTGTTACTCGTCCATAGTAAAAGAGATACTCCCAAATACGTTTTCCTTTATGCATTTCTTCTATGTTTTCTGTTTGCTTGTTCCGTCTTCTATTTTCTAATTGCAATTCAATACACTTACGCCAATCTTTCATTCCAAAATAGCGATTACATATTAACCTGTAATACTTTTCTTCTTTAATACGACCTAACATATTTGCCCTGTTATACTGGTCATACTTAAAAAAAGCAGTCCTATATCTACTTTTGATAAAATGCTGCTCCATTATCTTAATCGCGATAAATTTGTTCAACTCTATCATTGGATGCATCACGTCCATTATTAATCTGCCATCAACCAGACGATCTTCAATCAATTGACCAATGTCTTCATCAATATTCACGAAATAAACATTTTCGTATTGATCGGCTTTGGACTCCAACAATCTGGTATAGGTGATAGGTCGGTATCTCCTAGGATATCTGTCAAATTCAACCGCCAGTTGCAGATTTTTTTCTGCATCTATTTTCTTTCCCAAAGCTAAATATGCCAAGCCCATATAATAAAAAGCAACAGGATTTCTACTATCATGTTTTAGTATGCCTTGCGCGTGGGAGATGGTCTTCCTGTATTTTTTCTCCTCATATAGTTTGCTCAATGAATCTATTGATTTTTTTATCCATGTGGGCTGACCGCTGAAATCAACCGGGCTAATAAACAGATTTGATATCTGTCCAACCAGTAAAACATCACATTTTATTTTCGTAGCAACATTAATAATTTTGTCAATGTTTTTTTCAAAGCGCTTTTCTATCACATGTAGTGCTTTTTTCTCATGTACCAGTGCTTTTATGGAATGTGGATTAGGATGCTCATCGAATAGAGAGTATTTTATCGGCCTGACATTACCTGATAGAAATATTCTGAATAAACGATAAGTATAAAAGTAATCATAAAGAACATCCGACAATCCTTGCAGCATATAACCATGGTTGTTGCCGGATGCTTCGCGCCAATGCTCTACGGTCAAATCCCCTTGCATACCGTCTACACCTTCGTTATGCCCGCAATACAAGATTATCATGTCAGGTTGTAGGAATATTAATTTACTTAAAAGGTCTAAGGCAGTAGATGACGTTCCGCTGGAAATTGAACAATTAAATACTTCCACCCTCTTTAAAGGTTTGATCAGAATTCTTAAACCATCTAGTAGAAACCGAGAGAATGACCCCCAATTACCAAACGGAGAACCAGCGGCTGAAGAGCCACCAAAAATTAGCACCCTGTAAACATCGCTTGTTTTTTTCACTCTTAGGTATGAGTCATCGCTGTATTTTGCATCTACATAATATTTTACTGGCAATATTTCAGAATAATAATATTCCACTCCATCAATCATCTTCTTTTTCATTAATCCATTTTCACAGGCAGAAATCAAGCAAGAGGTAGTCTGATTCTTCAAAATATAATCGGAAAAAAAGAATCTCACAACACCTTCCAATAAGAAAAGTAACAGTACAATGGTGATACAGGAAAACAAAATATTCTTAAGCACAGACCCTTGTGTTTTCATGAGCACCCCAGTGTTTGCTGAAAAGCTGTCTTATTAGGACAGAG
>CBDAFG010000117.1:0-28003 GCA_965195205.1 uncultured Pelolinea sp.
CTGCCTCTGATCTTTCCAGCCTCTACCAAAGTCACTACTTCTATTCTCTTGATTTCTTTTCTTGTCATTGTCACCTTTTTATTGTCCATGGTGACATTATTACTGGTGAATTTATGGTGACATTATTACTGGTGATTCACAAGAGATTTCCTATTGACAAAAAATAAAAAAAACCGTAAACTATATGGTATAGTGGTATGACCTTCATACCACACGAATTATAATTGAAAGAATGGAGAGAAAAATGAATAAAAAAATATTGGTCGTCCTCTTTGTAGTTGCGTTTATGCTTGCTTCCTGCAGCACAATTTCCAACCTCGGAATTGGCGGAGAAAGCGTAGAAGAAGAAATGGAATTACAAGAGATTAAGGCTGAGCCCACCGAAGCTACCTTATCAGAAAGCACTTTTTATCGGGATGAATTAGAAGAAGATCCCAACAAAAACTGGGGGATGCGTGTAATCTCTGGTTTAGAAGAGCAATTGATTTGGACTCAAATGGGTGGAAAGCTGCGCTTACAAACTCTGCCGCCTAATGATTTGAACATCATCTTCTTCAACAAGGATAACGATTATAAAGATGTGGTTGTTCAGGCGGAAGTGGAAAATTTTGGACAACTCGATAACGCATACTCATTGATTTGCCGTGCGACTGAACATGGTTGGTACGAGTTCCGCATCAGCAGCTCCGGTTATTACGAATTACTTCGCTTTGATCAGTACAAGAAAGATGAAGGAAAAAACGCATATACCAGCTTTACAGAAAAACGCCTAAACAGCACCCTCATCAAGGGTGGGTTGGATAAAAATGTATTCTCGCTCTCCTGTGTTGACTCAACAATTTCTGCTTTCATAAATGGAGAACAGCTCTACTTTGAAAAACGGCCCTTAGCAATGGAAGATGACACCTATAGTGAAGGAACCATTGGTTTTGGCGTTCTTGGTTACGGAAAATCACTCGATATGACCTTCAACTGGATTGAAGCAGTCAAACCCTAACAATATCTATTCCCTGTTTTTCGAAAAGAGGAAGGAGCCCTCCCTTCCTCTTTTCGTTTAACCTTGCGCTTGGATTAATTTTCGATATAATCAAACATATGTTCCAAATTAGACGGGGATCCTAAGTGCCCATTAATTACATCAATTTACAGCCGCAGATCAAAGATTACTGCGAACAAGCCAAATCAGCCTATGAAAGCCGTGCGTTAATAATTGACCGGGCTCTTGTTTTACTGCATCGCTGCGCTGATGAAATTTCTTCCGGGACACTTCAAAATGTTCCCGCTCTGTCATCTTCGCATTATAAAAATCGCTGTGCGCGCCCTGACAGAGAATGCATAGACAAAAGTTTTAAAACGAACAAAAAAGATCAATATGTCCTCCTCGCATCTGATGGATCCCAAATTACATCCTCACATCATGATGCGCTTCCAATATCGCTGATAAACATTTCGGGGATCTTCTACGAACCAAACAGCAGAAGAGCCCCTGAAATTCAGGTGTTTTCAGAATTCATAAGAAATGCTGAAAACGATATCTCGTTGGATATGATCCCGGAAGATCTGGTTAATTTGATAAGGGATGTTGCCGAAGCAGGTATGCTGGCAAATTGGCATTCTGAAACCAAGCTGCCAATCATCGCAATCAGTGATGGCCCATTGGAACTCTTCCATGCACCTCGTACCAGCGCAGACCACCAGCAGTTGTTTCAGGAGTATTTAAAAACACTCGGGAAGATCCATCAAAAAGGAAGAATATTAGGTGGATATATCGACAAGCCCCGCGCGAACCTAGTTATCCGAATGCTTGAGATTATTTATCAGTCTATCTCGGGGTTAGACCTTGCGAGCATTTCAGATGCGGATATTTTTATCCGCCTTCTTGAGCCAGGCAGCCGGTCAGCGATTTTTCAATTAAATTCGCCTTCCAGCAACAACTACACAGGCCCTCTCGCACTCCGTTTTTTTTATCTGAATGTGGGGCGAAAGGACAAACCCTGGATCGTTCGAGTAGAGATCAACAAATGGACTGCGGATAATATAATCAGTGTATGTTTACTTCATCAAGCGCTGCTGGACCAATGCCGCCTTATGGGCAGCCAACCCTACCCATACATACTCCACCGCGCCCACGAAGAAGCAGTCGTTCACTTTGACGAAAAGGAAAAACTAACTGCTTTGCTTTCTTTTTTTCTACAACAATCTGGAGTTGAAATTACCAGCAAGTCATACAAATCATCTGCAAAAGAATTACAAAACAGAACGAGGATGAAATAAAAAATGAGTGATATTTCTGCGGGGCGCTTACTGCGCTCAAATACACGCGGATGTGTGGTTGGCTGCCATGTCAGCCAGCCAGCACCCGCTTTTGGCTCAATGATCAATATCCCTACAAAAACTGGCAAAGTCTTTGGATTGGTATATGACATCCATATTGACGACGATGGACTTATCCGTCAATTAGCCGCCGCCGGCAGCGTGCCAGATGAGGTTATTTTTGACAACCGGATTAACAGGAATGTGCCGGTTGAAATGAGCATCATATTTATCGGTTATTCGGTCGAAAATAAAATATCCCATTTGCTCCCTCCCCGCCCGCCTTTATCTCTGGACGATATGTATATTTGCGATCCCGAAGATTTGCGGAATTTCACCAATGCGGGGCATTTTGGATATTTCCGCCACATCATTTCCGGGCAGGATGTTCCTGCCGGTGAGCTGCTTGCCGCACATCTTCAGGCGGCCAGTACAGCGCAGAAAATCGGCGGGAACCCCAACTGGATCAACGAAGCCATTCAGGAAATCATTATCCTTCTGCGTGACAATCATGAGCTAATGACCAATGTACTCGGCGCTATCAGCGACGCCTTCCCGGCTTAGTTGAAACGATGGATGAAGGAGACTACCCATGGCAGATAAAAACACAGAAAAAACAAACATCAATAGTCCCATTGGCTATGTTGTTGGAGGGGGATTAAAGGCAAATCTACACATTCGCTTAACTGTGCCCGCTTTTTCTGTACAAGAAGGATCTTTTATTGTTATTAAAAGTGGAAATTGGCAATTTTACAGCATCGCGACTGACTTGCAATTAGGTGCGACAGACCCTCGTTTTGCTGATAACAAAATGGAAAACCGCCTTCCATCCAGTATCGCGTCACTTCTTCAGAGTCAGACACTGTATACAAACCTGGTGGTGCTCCCATCATTAATGTTGGAAAGCGGTCCTGAATTAAATTCACCAGAACATACTGTCTGGCAAGAATCGATAGATAACGGCGAAAAAGAAGAACCGCGCCCTTTGCCTGTTAAAACTGTTCCCTTCCACCATGCCAAGGCGTTTCTTGCCAACAAAGGGGATATCGCTGAAATTTTTGGTAAAGAGACAGTAGATGGAAATTTTGTGATTGGACATACCCGCGAACAAAAGCACCCCGTGTGTATCAACCTCGATACACTCATTCAGCGCTCTTCAGGGATTTTTGGAGCCACCGGTTCTGGCAAATCCTTTCTCACTCGAATCATTCTTGCAGGTTTGATCGATCATGACCAGTCATCTGTGCTTGTTTATGATATGCATAATGAATACGGGTTGGATGATACAGCGTCAGACACCGGACATAATGTAATTGGGCTGCGGTCTGCGTTTGGCCGCACTAAAGTTCAGATTGTCGGTTTGGGAGGCAGCGCGGATATTCGCGGAATATCGCCTGATTTCAATTTAACACTATCTTACAAAGACATAATGCCTGAAGATGTAGAAATGCTAACCCGAGAATTGAACCTGAGAGAAACAACCGCGGCAACTCTGGATGCGCTCGTTCAAAAATTCGGGCACTCCGGATGGTTTGGCGCGTTTAAATCCATGAAACACGGAAAAATGGTTGAACAGGACGGAAAACGGATACCTGCCCCTGACAGTGTGGCTTTTTGGGCGAACCAAAACGGCATCCACCCAATGGCAGCAGAAGGGCTGCACAGCAAACTTAAGCGCCTTTTCAACAAACCATATATTATTGAAAATCCTCCCTCTGACAGCATCCAGGCAGTCATCGATAGTCTAAAAAAGGGCCAGCATATCGTTTTGTCATTTGGTAAATTTGAAAGCGATTTGGATTATCTCTTGATTTCAAACCTGCTCACCCGCCGCATCCGTAATGAATGGGAAAAAATAACCAACCAATTCCGCAACGGGAAAGCCTCTGAACCACGCCAATTGGTAATTATAATAGAAGAAGCCCATAAATTATTAAATCGCGAAATGGCTGCACAAACCACATTCAGCACAATCGCACGTGAGATGCGTAAATATTATGTCACCCTGCTCATTATCGACCAACGGCCCTCGCAAATCTATGATGAGGTAATGTCCCAATTGGGCACGCGCATCTGCGGTTGGTTAGGAGATGATGATGATATTCACGCTGTCCTTTCCGGCTTGGCAGGGAGGGAAGCATTGCGCGGCATGCTGGCACGGTTACAGCCAAAAGAAGAGGTTCTGCTTCTGGGTTGGGGAGTACCGATGCCTATTTTGGTGCGTTCCCGCCGGTATGATGCTGATTTTTACAAGGAAATCAAACACAGCAGAAAAATGAAGTTTGACCAAAAAACCGCGATAAAAGCGCTTTATCCAGATTAAACAGGCAGTAAACCAAACAACGTCAAACTAATGAAAAAACCAAGAAGCACCCCGGCAATCACTTCAAACGGGGTGTGCCCCAGCATCTCTTTAAGGTCTTCTTCTTGAAAATGTCGGCTTTCAATAAAACTCTTCATTATCTCGTTGATTCGCTCCGCGTGAATTCCCGCCTGCCTGCGCACACCTGCTGCATCATAGATAATGATCATCGCCATCGCCATCGCTAACGCGAATAATGATGTGTCAAATCCATCTTTAAAACCGATCGAAAGCGCCACCGCCGTTACAAGCGCCGAATGAGAACTCGGCATTCCGCCGGAGCTAAACATGATGCCCCAATTCCAGCGTTTATTAAAAATGTACTCTAAAGGAAATTTCAGAAACTGCCCAACCACCCATGCGAATACCCCCGCTATCAACACTCTGTTTTGTAAAAAATCATCAATCATGTCAATCAATCCTCTAAGTAAGACATACTTCCATCTTCTTCAAGCTGCTGCACCTTCATCTCTGCGCTATCCAGAAGCTTTTGACAGTGCTGAATAAGCGCTTTTCCACGCTCGAATATTGCGACCGATTTTTCCAATCCGCTTGGCTCATTCTCTAAGTTGGAGATAATTTCTTCCAGCTCAGCCAGAGCTTGTTCATAATTTTGATTCTCAATAGAAGCTGGTTTTTTCGCCATCTTATCTTATTCCTTTTCCTTAATGTCGGTTACACCCGCAGAAATTGTTCCATCAGAAACATGTACGGAGATATCCTGGCCTAATTGTACCTGCTTGATCGTGGTGATCACGCTGCCATCCTCGTCCTCGACCAACACATACCCTCTTCCTAAAATATGGTGGGGGTCAGAAGATATGATCTTTTCTTCTGCTAATTTAAGCTGCTGTTTCTTCTGTAAAAAAAACCGATTAACAAGATGATCCATTCGTAAGCTTAAATTATCCAATCGCTGCATACGTTGTTTAATCTGCCATCCTGGCGATAAAAGATCAAGCCGATTCTTTTCCTCTGTCAATTTGGACTTTTGTAAACCTAAAACATCTACCATCGTCTGTTCAAGCAATAAATTCCACCCATTCAGCCCGATTTTTATATCATTAATATCCGGCACAGCCATTACTGCCGCGCCAGTTGGCGTAGGCGCACGCAGATCAGCAGCAAAATCCGTGAGAGTAAAATCTGTTTCATGCCCCACTCCGGATATAACCGGTGCTTCTGATGCTGCTACCGCCCGTACGACCTGCTCATCATTAAATGCCCATAAGTCTTCCAGTGAACCGCCCCCTCGACCAATCAGGATCACATCCGGGTGGACAAATTTATTCAACCTCTCCAGTGCTTTCACAATTTGTGCTGGAGCAGCCTCACCCTGGACTGATGCAGGCGAAAGAACTACCTCCGCAATTGGGAATCTACTCAAAAGGGTATTGAGCATATCTTGCAGGGCTGCTCCTGTGGGAGATGTGACAATTCCAATCAATTTAGGTTGAGGAGGGATAGGGCACTTGCGGCTCTCTTCAAAAATCCCTTCAGCAGTTAATTGATCTTTCAAGAGAAGAAATTCTTGATATAAGCGTCCTTCACCAGCGGCACGGATACCGTCTACATACAATTGATACTGTCCCCCTCCCTCATATACGCTGACATTTCCATGTGCTTCAACCCGCATACCATCACGGAACACACCTGCTAAACGGTTTGCGTGTACCCGCCAGATAACGCACCGCACAGAAGCATCCATATCTTTTAAAGTGAAGTAAATATGCCCAGAACGCGGTTTTGACAGGTTAGACACTTCCCCCTCGATCCAAATATCCATTAAGTTTTCATTACTTTCCAGCAGCGCGCGGATATACGCATTTAGATCGGATACTGAATAAATCTGACGGACAAATTCACTGGGTTGTTCGAGCATACCGAAAGGATACCTTTGATACACAGGGATGTCAAACAATCATTTGGATTTGGGATAGAATAGGGTCTGACAACATGCAAGATTGAGGACTTCTGATGAACCGTCTCTGGTCACCCTGGCGAATGAAATATATCCGCAGGCAAAAGACACCGAAAGGATGTGTGTTTTGCAATGCAGTTCAAGAAGAGGATGGGGAAAGCAATCTTATCGTGGCACGCGGAAAACGTGTGTTTGTGATCCTGAACAGATACCCCTATACCAGCGGACATATCATGATCGTACCTTTTGAACACATTGGGTCTTTTGAGAAAATGGATGAAGAGACCAGTGCTGAAGTGATGCGTTTGATCCGTCAGGGCATCACCACATTAGACAAGATCTATAAACCAAATGGTTACAATATGGGCGCGAACCTGGGTGCTTCTGCGGGAGCCGGGATCGCAAGCCACATCCATTTTCATCTCGTTCCCCGTTGGGACGGCGATACAAATTTCATGACTTCGATTGGTGAAACTCGCGTCTTACCGGAAGATCTATCCGAAACATTCAGACAAATTAAAGATGCCTGGCCTAAATACCAGAAATCTAAATGAAAAACCTCAAATTCCACTGATTGGTAATTTTGATATCCCAATCCGGGATGAAATTGAATTGGAAATGATTTTATGACAGCAGAAAAACCGATCCTTAAAGCTGCTTCCTGGGCAGCTGATGTACTGCCCGTATCCATTAAGAAATTACTATACAAAATCCCCTTTCTGTCACGCTTGATCCGCCGATCGCTTAACATCGCTGCTCCAGAAGGTTTTTCTGAAATAACCATCGCATCAGGAGCCGCTAAAGGATTGAAAATGATCCTCGATCTGCAATCAGAAAAAGATTATTGGCTGGGCACGTATGAATCCGATCTGGATGCTGCCGCGCGGAAACTTATCCGTCACGGAGATACAGTATATGATGTTGGCGCCAATGTGGGTTATGTCAGTCTGCTCAGCGCACAACTTAGCGGAAAAAGCGGGAAAGTGTTCGCTTTTGAAGCGCTGCCTGCAAATGTGGACCGCCTGCGAAAAAACGTGTTGATCAACGCGCTTGAATCACGGATCGCAGTTACCCATGCGGCAGTGATCGATAGCGACCAGCCGGTTACCTTTCTTACCCATCCCTCAGGTGCGATGGGAAAAGCATTGGGTTCCGATGGGCGGGACGAACAATACGATGGGCAGATCACTGTACCTGGTTTGGCTTTGGATGATTTCGTATATGGTGAGAATCACCCTGCGCCAGATATCATCAAAATGGATATTGAAGGTGGTGAAGGCAAAGCGTTAGCCGGTATGCCGCGTCTTTTAGCAAAGAAAAAGCCCATCCTGTTGATCGAATTACATGGCAAAAAAGCTGCCCATCAAGCGTGGGACCACTTAAAGCAGAACAATTACAGCGTACATCAAATGAGGCGCGGATACACAAAGATTACACAAATCAGCGCGCTGGATTGGAAGGCGTACATCATCGCTATTCCTGAGCAGAAAAACAATCTATTAACATAAAAGCCAGCGTCTGCAACGCCGGCTTGTTATTTAGAATAATACGTTTATATAAGTTTACCGTTCCTCAGGCACAACCATCATCATTACAAGATACGCCCAGAATGTTGCGCCGCCGGCGAACAATCCTAACACGAACAGCAACCGCACGATGGTTGGGTCAATATCCACATATTCAGCTAAGCCCGCGCAGACACCCGCAATCATGCGGTCGTCCTCGGAGCGATACAGTCGTTTTGTATTTCCGTTTGGCATAATGTTTCTCCTCTTTCAGTATTCTATTACATATACGGTTCTTATGCTGTTTGGTTGCGCTAAACAACTATTTGATATTCTTATGCGTTCAAAAGATCAGTCAGGATATCTTTAGCCATCTTTGCATCCGCTTTTCCGCGTGACTCTCGCATCACTTGGCCAACAAACCAACCGATCAAAGATTCTTTCCCGTTCTGGAACGCACTCACCTCTTCAGGATGTTCACTGATGACCTTGCTGCAAATCATGCCAAGCTGCTCATTGTCATTAACCTGAGCCAACCCTTGCTCTTCAACCAATTTTGCCGGTGATTTTCCTGTATCCTGAACAATCTGGAGGAGCGACTTGCCAGTAGTAATATTGATCGTTCCCGCATCTACCATTTTCAATAATTCCGCGAGGAATGCAGGGGTTAGCTGCATTGCCCGTGGTTCTAAATGCTGGTCCTTGATCATCCGCAGCACATCATTCATCAGCCAGTTGGAAACCTTTTTGGGCTCGCCCTGATATTCTTTTACTGCTTCTTCAAAGTATTCTGATAAACTGCGTTCAAGAGTTAATATATCCGCGTCATACATAGGTAAATCGTATTGGTCACAGAAACGCTGCCTCCGGTCAAGTGGTCGTTCAGGAAATTCTTTCAGGATTTCCCTTTTCCATTCAGCGCTTATCCTCAGCGAAAGCAGATCCGGTTCACGGAAGTAGCGATAATCTGCCTCAGTCTCTTTTGAACGCATTTTCCGCAGCACTCCCGCATCCTCATCCCAATCAAGCGTCCATGCATGGATCTCGTTTCCCTTTTCAACTTCCCGTATCTGGCGGTCAATCTCTTTGCGGATCGCATCGCGAAGGGAGTCAATCGAGTTCACATTCTTGATCTCGGTTTTTTGATTTAGAACATTGCTACCTTTCAATCGGATGGATACATTACCATCACACCGCAAATTCCCTTTTTCCATATCCGCTTCAGAAATACCCAGCCACCGCAGCAGCTGCCGCAGCCGGATAAGATATTGGGCGGCTTCATCTGCTGTGCGCAGATCTGGCTCTGTCACCATCTCAACCAAAGGCACACCGCAGCGGTTAAAATCTACCAGCCGTTGATTGCAAGCATTCTTTGTCTTGCCTGCGTCTTCCTCAATATGTAATTTATGGATACGCACACTGCGGATATACCCTTTTCCCTCAGGGTCAGCAGTTTCAGGGATCGGGAGGTCAATATGCCCGCCCACAGCGATCGGTTTATCAAACTGCGTTATCTGGTAGCCCTTAGGAAGGTCCGGGTAAAAATAATTTTTTCGGTCAAAAAATGAGATCGGCTGAACCTGCGCGTGCATCGCTTCCGCAAGTAGCACTGCTTTCTCAACAACCTCTTCATTCAAAACCGGCAGCACACCGGGCAACCCGGTACATACCGGACAGATATTCGTATTCTGAGGATCTTCCCACGAGTTCGCTTTACAGGAACAAAAAACCTTTGTCCTGGTATTAAGCTGAATGTGGGTCTCTAACCCGATGACTGCTTCATATTCTGCCATACTACATCTCCCTCAGAACTGCGGGGCGCATCGTCCGCCATTCCGCATCCAGAGTTGCCTGCTCATAGGCATGGGTCAGCTGCAGCAAAACTCCCTCAGTAAAATCTGGGCCAAGAAGCTGCACTCCGATCGGCAGCCCATCCGCATCCAATCCGCCCGGGAAAGAAACGCCGGGGATGCCAGCGTGGTTTGCCGGAACAGCCAGCTGGTCAGCATACTGCATAAGGACAGAATCACCATACACATCTTTCATTGGAAACGCGGTTGAGGGGGTCGTTGGTGTTAATAAAGCGTCCAGTTTATATTTCCCGTTCAGGTCAAACGCCCGCTCAAAATCTCTGCGAATAAGTGTTCTCACCTGAAGAGCTTTTTGATAGTACTGTTCACTATATTGAGCCGCGCTGACATACATCCCCATTAAAATGCGCAACTTTGGCTGCAGACCAAATCCCTCTCCGCGTGATTTCTTATACAACATTTTCAAATCATTGATCTCGCCGCTCGTCCTATAGCCATATTTAACCCCATCAAAACGGTGCAAATTAGAAGCAGCTTCCACCCGGCTGATCACAAAATATACCGGAATCCCATAGCGTGTGTTTGGCATCGGGACATCTTCGATGATCTCTGCTCCCAGCGACCGATACACATCCGCTGTTCTCAGAACTGCCTCTTGGATCTCTATTGGAAGTGACTGCTGCGTATATTCCCCAGTCTCTAAATTAGGAAATGTGATCTGAAAATAATCTGGTGAAAGCCCAATTCGCTTTCCTTTGATCTCTTTTTCAAGGCATTCAAGATAATCAGGAACCGGAACGTTTGCGCCTGTCGCATCCCTTGGATCTGGCCCAGCGATCGTGCGCAGCAACAATGCGGCATCTTTCGCGTTCTTTGCCAAAGGACCAGGGCAGTCTAATGATGACCCAAAAGCGATCAACCCATATCTGGAAACACGCCCATAGGTTGGTTTCAATCCCACCACGCCGCAAAATGCGGCTGGCTGACGGATGGAACCAGCGGTATCTGTTCCCAAAGATAGCGGCGCTTCACCGGCGGCAACTGAAGCCGCGCTTCCTCCTGAAGACCCACCCGGTACACGGCTGGTATTCCAAGGATTGCGAGTGGAGGGTTGAAACGCGGAAGACTCCGTGGATGAGCCATATGTAAATTCATCTAAATTTACTTTACCGAGCATAACAGCGCCTGCAGACCGCATCCGCGCCACAGGTGTTGCTGTGTATGGAGAAATAAAATTTGCCAGAATGCGTGAACCGATGGTTGAGGGAGTATCCTTGACGCAAAAAACATCCTTAATTGTGGCCGGCACCCCCGCCAAAGGTCCGGGGTCTTCCCCATCAGCAATCATCTTATCAACCATTTCAGCCTGCGCGCGCGCGGCGTCTTCCGTGAGCGTGATAAAGGCATGCACCCGCTCAGCATCTTCTTTGGTTTCAAGGCCGCTCTCCAATTCACCGGGTCGGCCATCCACACGCTTGATACGCTGAAGACATGATTCAAGCACTTCAACTGCGGATGCCTGTTTTGTGAAAATATGGGCTCTTATTTCTACTGCAGAAAGGTCACATAATTGCATAGGTTTTTACTCTAAGGTAGTGTGCGGTATATCTGGCACGATAATAAATCTATCTTCCACAATTGGAGACTGTGCGATGATAGCATCTGCGTCTTCACACGCAATCCAATCATCCTTTCTTAGCTGTGAGCTGCTCTCAGGTGTATATGGAACACCATGCGAAGCGGGAGGCACATCCTTATCCACATCAATCGCTTCAAGTTCGTGGATGGCTGAAAGCTGTTTATTCAATTCAGTAAGCAAGTAATCCGACTCATTCTCCCCTAATTCCAGAGCCGCTAATTCAACCAGGTGGTCAAATGTCTGACGAGATATCTCTTGTTCTGAATTTGCCATAAATTATTGATCTCCATGATTACGCATCTCAAGCAGTATATCGGAATTCATAACAGACCGCAAGCACTTTAACTATATAGATATTTCCCAAAAAGCCACAATGCTATAATCACCCATAAACACCGACAAGATCATTTTTAAAACAATGGAAAACGTGGATAAAAAGAAGAAAAGAGCACGCCGGAGATATTGGGTCTCCGCTTTTTTCTTGTTCCTGTATGCGCTGATCGGCTGGCTGCGTCTGCAGCAAACATTGCTGTATTGGTATTATTTTCTCAAGCTGGGCCTCTGGCCGCATCCCCTTTACTTTGCCATGAGCGGTGGCCTGATCGGAACCGGATACAGCCTGGCGCTAATCTTTCACTTTGCACATTTCAAATATACAGCGCGATATATTCGCTTTCTAGGAATTCTCTTGATCACTTGGATCTGGGTCGACCGCATCTGGATCGGGATACGCGAAACATTCATCTCACTGCTTCCAATCACACTCATTATCACAGGTTGTACAATTGGATTGGACCTGCTGTTAGTAAGAAAAATAGAATATATGGAAAAGAAGAGCCAAAAACATGCATAAGAAAATAGAAAAAGAAGCGAAATTCTATGTCCGTGATCTCAAAAAAATCGAGCGGAAAACCAAAAACCTTGGCGGAGTTATTGTCCAGCCGCGGGTGTTTGAATCCAATCTCCGTTTTGATACACACATAAGAAAATTATCCGCATCCTATCAGGTACTGCGTCTGCGCCAGGATACACGCGCTCGCTTGACCTTCAAGGGACCTGCCGATCCCAACAGCGAGGTAAGTGCTCGCCCGGAATATGAAGTGGAAATAAGCGACCTCAATACTGGTAGACACATCTTGGAAGCATTAGGGTATGAAGTGATCACGATCTACGAGAAATACCGCGCATCCTATTTTCTTGATACCGTCGAAATATCATTGGACGAGATGCCGTTTGGCTCTTTTATGGAAATTGAAGGGTCAGACACACAGCACATTCAAGCGATGGCAGGCAAATTGAATCTAAAATGGGAGAACCGCTCAACGCTAAGTTATTTACATATCTTTTCGCAAGTTAAAGAAATGTTAGGGTTATCTATACGCGACCTCACCTTCGATAATTTTTCCGGGCTGGAAATAAAACCTGAACACCTGCGGCTTTCTTACGCTGACTAACTGACTTCGAATAAGTAGACCTCTAACTAATGACCTTTGAACTCACATTAAGTGATTTCAAAGCCCGTTTACCCAGAGGGCACAGGCGAGTCACGTCGGGGGCGCTTTTTAGAAACTTATAAACATATTTCCATAGATGTTTATGGGTACTTATTCTGTTTCCACCTCATCACCCTTATCTTTCAAATAAAACGATTTAAAAAGTGTGATAACTCCAAGTGCAATCAGGATAAAGGGACCGACTATCGACCATGAGAGATCTGTAGATTGAATGATCGTTATTACAATGGCGATTGCACCAAGAGTTGCGATGGTACCAACCCCCTCCCATGTTTTTCCCCGGAAGATTAACTCCGCCCCGCTTGATAATCCGATAACGAGTAATATACCTGGCCAAAACCAATCTGTCATAAATAAAATACCCAAACCAATCAGGAAAATGCCACCTGAAATTACCGAAGCCTGTTTTTTCTTTTCCATTCTATTCTCCTTTTTCCTTTTTTGAAAATTGTCTGACCAAAACCCACATACCTGTAATAATTAACCCAACCGGGACCAAATAAACTGTCGCCTTTTCTGCAATTAGAAATGAGAGTCCAATAACAGCAGTAATTCCAGCAGGGATGAGTGCCCACCACTTGCTAGAATCACAGGCATAAACGACAAAAAACGGGATTGATACTGCAAACAAGACATACACTGCTACTAATGTATCAACAAGAATTCCGATTTCGGTAAGAGGAACCATAATACTTACTGCAAGCAGGATGTACGCAGGGATAAGCAGTCCCCATTTTGTGCGACCGCTTTTTAAGAAGGCGATAAAAAAAGGAAGCGCAACAGCCAATAAAACAAAGGTGGCTATGAACGGGTCCTGTAAAACATTGAGGGTGAGCAGTGTTACAAGCAAAGCAACGGCAACCAGCACGTAGGATATGATCAATAATGATTTCTCCTTTCTATCAAATGCATAGACACCAAATACTCCAACCCCGCTAACCGCCAGAACAGCAATCCAAACCCATGTGCCAAGCGTAATGAGAGTTTCTATCAATGCCATTGCCCCGAAGAGTATCAGCAACACTCCTAAAACTAGATTGTGTTTTTTCGATCTTGTGTTCATTTCATTAATCCTTTCCTCTTTTAATATTTTATATCAATGGGGAACTGAAGACGCCCCTGATCTTTCAAGAAATGGTGAAGCAATAATTAAAATAATTTGAAGTTAGCCCGGTTTCAATATTTCTCATGGCTTATTTTTTTATCCTTTTTATTAGGATGGAACTCTATTTACCCAAGCACTCTTTTCGTAAAAGGTATTTTACGAATAAAAGAACTGAGCAAGAAACTCAGAGGAACAGTGACAAATGAGACAATAATGAACTTCAAGATTGTAAACTCTTTATATAACAGGTGACATCTCAGTCGCACTCAATACAAATTACAGAAATCAGAGGTAAGCCCAAGGAATAAAGCCGACGTAGTAGACCCTGTAAAGCAGCCTGGTCAACGGTACCGGTCAGAGTGGTGAATGGCAGATCATCGTCCTCGCTTTCGACCGCGATCGTCATACTTCCAACCCACTCTGACCAACTTTCGTTGAGGTGTCCCGGTACTTTGATTTGATAGGTTGCAAGTCTATCCAAGGTAAGCTTTTGTTTAAATTCTTTCATTACTTGTCTTCTTTGCTTTAAGAATACCCACAAGGCGGTATACAAAAGTTGCGGTTAGGTTTTATAATCATGTTCCTTCCAATATAAATTAGCGGGAAATCACTCCACAAAGCAACAATATTTTTTCCATCATATTCTCCTGTTTTTCGCAATCATTTTCTCTCTCCGGCTTGACCAAGTGTTACCATGATGACCACATTTCCCTTTTTGTGCCCTTTTTCGACATATCTGTGCGCCTCGACAATTTGTTCAAACGAATAACACTGGTCAATGACTGGTTTCAACTTTCCCGCTTCGATTAGCTCTCTGAGGGCGGTCAGGTCTTCTGCGTGATCCTTTCTCGTCATTCCTATATTCAGATAAATCCCGTTTGGCGTCAGCGCGTTTTTACATTTTGATTTCGCAATCTTGTCAACGGCATCAAAGATGACATCATAACGCTCTACATTTTCGGTGAAATCCTCTTTCGTGTAATCAATGACTTTGTTTGCTCCCAGGGACTTTACTAAAACGAAATTCTTACTACTGCATACTCCGGTTACTTCCGCTCCAAAGTAATTGGCAATCTGGACAGCATAGGTACCTACCGAACCGGAAGCACCGTTGATCAGGACTTTGCTTCCACTGTGGATATTTCCTCTTCTCAGCAAGTTCAATGCAGCCAACCCCCCCAAAGGAACAGCAGTAGCTTCTTCATAGGACAAGTTAGATGGCATTATTGCCACCAACCCTTTATTTTCATTCCCATTTTCAGGCAGACATTTGTACTCAGCATAGGCGCCAAACCGAAAACCGCTAAAACCAAAGACCTGGTCACCTTTCTTGAACCGGGTTACATTTTTACCTACTGTTTCAACTTCCCCGGCAAATTCGAACCCTAATATGGTGACTTTCCTTGGTCTGAAGAGACCATTGTAGATTCTTGCTGCAAAAGGGTCAGCTTTTCGCATACGCCAGTCCCCTGCTGTTACTGTTGTAGCGTGAACTTTTACCAGGATCTCGTTATCCCTGGGTGTTGGTTTTTCTACCTCTTTGAGGTGAAGCACCTCTGGTGGTCCATATCTTTCAAAAACCATTGCTTTCATCATCATCTCCATTTTTTCGAAGTGCTAATTTGGTCATGTCTTGGGTCAATGAAACAAAACAGGGAGCATGCCCCCTGTTTTGTTCTAAATTAACTCTATTCAGCAGGTACGGAAGCATTTGCAGGTGAATTGAATCCCTTGATGATCAACCATAATGCAAACGCCATTTCATTCAGGGCCAAAGGAATTTCCATAATGACATAGATTGTTGAGCGCGAACCATGGCCGAATAGAGGTAAAAATCCTGATGCAATATACAACACTGCACCAATAAAACCCCAGCCTGATAACAATCGAGGAATGAGTTTTGATCGATATAATACGTAATTCAACATCAGAGCACTTAGGCCAAACACGATCGTTGAACACACACCTCCTCCCCATTCACGTACTGCAATTAATAAATTACCTAATGTTTGAAAATAGGGGGCATCTAGAGACCCTGCATTTACAAAATCCTGTCCTAAGGTTAATAGTGTTAGCATGCTGATTACACCAACAATAAACAGTACTACTTCAAGCACTCTAAAAACAACATACCCAAGGGCTGTGGCTTCGTCATGCTTTTTTAGGACAGGATACATCCAAAACGTTATACTAACAATCAGTATTGCCATAATTAACTCTGACAGCGCTATTGTTATCACTTGTTTTTCATTCGCTGAAAGATTAGCCAGATAATTTGGGGCAGCAAAAATGCCCCGGGCGGGTTCACCTATTATTCCTGCGGCCGTCGCAAGAATAAATAACACTCCCACGATTATTGCGGATTTTCTGTTTGTATTCATTTTTTCTTTAGTAGTCATTGTTTTTTCTCCTTTATAGCTTGATTATTAATTGTCTATAAGATACTTGGTTAGTGGTATTAGTGTCATCATACAAAAGGGTTAATTAGAGGGGTTAATTCAGAAAATTGCTTTGGGTGGGGTAGATTTGACTTTAAATCGCTGAGATATCAGCTGTCACTTTTGTGGAATTATTGCAACTTAATCAATTGGAAGAATTTTCAGAGATTTCGCGCTGGCGACTGCCTGCGTTCGGCTGTTCACGCCAAGTTTTTGGTAAATAGCATGCGTGTGGGCTTTGATAGTATTTTGTGAAAGGAATAATCTTGATGCAATTTGCTTATTGGATAGACCTTTGGCGATAAGGCCAAGAACTTCCAATTCGCGTTCGCTTAAAGGCTCGATTAAGGGTTGTTGGTCGGTGGTAAAAAGTTTGGGTTTTCCGCCTGAAAAGGCAACCTTCAGTCTTTGGATGTATTTTTTTATTTTTTTATTATCAGTCTTAATATTTTTTAGTAGATTCTCCATGGGTGGGCCTTCATCGATAAAAATTCGGATGTAGCCCTCAGGCTTGGCCATTGTCAGGGCACGCTCCAGCGGTGCGAGAGCCAGGGGAATGTCGCCCTGCGCCTGGTGAGCAAGTGCCTGCAGCACCAGGATCTCGATTACGCTACTCATCCTTCCACCTTCTTCCGCCGCTTGCAGCAGGCGATCTATAAGTCCCATTACCTCGTGTATGGAGCCATCTACCAAATCGCTCTTGTATTGGGCGATGAGTATCCTCGCCAAAGTGATGTGCTCGAACTCGCGCAGATAACTGAGATCGTCATCACTGGACAAGCCCCGCTCACGCACCCAACCCAGGGCTTGAGATATCCTGCCCTGGGCAACCCAAATCCGAGTCTTCAACGCTGCTATGGGACGCACTTCGGGCACAGGGGTTCTAACATAAAGTCGCTCCGCCTTGTTTAGCAGGTCGAGAGCGCCATCCAGATCTCCCTGAGACTCCTTTAGTCGGGCTTGAGCAATACACCAGCGATACTGCCAATCCGCTAACTCAACTTGCTCGCTCATTTTCCTGCTAACCAGTAAATCTTGTGCAGCGGCTTCCAGATCGCCCTGTTCACGATGGAGCTTGCTTATTCCGGTATACACGTCCTGAGTTATCAGAGGCATTGGTTCACCATGCTCATTCGCAAGCTGCAATGCGTGCTCATATATACTTAATGCCTCGTAGAGATGACCCAGCGTCATCTTCATGTCAGCCAGGACAAAGGCACCGGTGATTGCGTCAAGGGGGTCCATGCAAGCCAAGCCATCGGAAAAGGTCTGATAGGCTGCCTTCAGGTCTCCGCTCGCATATTGGGCAAGTCCCAGAAGCGACGATGCTGCTCCGCGCCATTTAGTGTCTCCCTCTGGTAAGAGGTCGAGTATCCGTCGAGTGTACTTCATGGTACCTGGAACATCGCCAATAGCCTGGGCATGATAGGCACGGGCGGCGGCTAATGATACTGGCAGCGACCGAAACTGCTCTTCATCCACAACGACCATCTTGGTCGATGTGGTATCCGATCTCTCAATTAAGTTGGTTGTTGGTTCCAGCCAGCGTTCGGCGTCCATTAATCGGGTTTCGGCGGCTTCCAGTTTGCCAGCATTTAAAAATGCCTGGGCCTGCGCAACACAAAGCACAGGCCTAGAACGAACCAGTTCTTCTGGCAGCGCCTTCACCCAACCAAGCCATGCGATTGACTGAAAACTGCCAGAATATGCAGGCCATGCCAGCTCGGCTAGATCCGCCGCTCGCTCGAAATCTTCCGCGGCAAGCGAGTGACGGATTGCATCAGAAGGGAGATCTTTTTGCGCGTACCATTCGCTCGCACGTTGATGCAGGATTGGAATCTGTTCTGGATGGGTTTGTCGTAACATCTGACGCAATAAATCGGCGAAGAGATGGTGATAGCGGTACCAACGCCGCTCGTTGTCCAGAGGGACGATGAATAGATTGGCATGTTCTAACATTTCCAGAGTCGCGTGGCCGTTTTTTTCACCGGTGAGAGAATCACATAAGGATCCAGTCAATCGGTTAAGAATGGCAGTTTGCAGCAAGAAAGTCTGGACACTTTCAGACTGCTTTTCCAATACTTCTTCAATCAGGTAGTCCAGTATAAAACGGTGGTTTCCAGTAAACGATCTAACGCGTGCACTTAAGTCATCAAATCCCTGCAGCGAAATCGCAGCCAATTGAAGACCAACGATCCATCCTTCAGTGCGTGATTCGAGTGCATCTATATCCTTTGCTGAAAGAGATAACCCCATTCCATCTTTGAGAAATTCTACTGCTTCTGAAGATGTAAAACGTAAATCAGCAGCTCGTAGTTCTGTCAACTGACCTCGCGCTCGTAGTTGAGCTAAGGGTAATTTGGGGTCTTCGCGAGTTGCGATGATGAGATGAAGATTTTGCGGTTGATTTTCAAGCAGGAAAGTGAGACTTTTGTCTATGAATGAGGATTCAATCAAGTGGTAGTCATCCAGGACGAGGATAATTTTTCCAGAAAGCGCAGCAACCTCATTGATCAGAGCTATCAGAATATCCACATATGATGGCGACCGAGGAGATTTGAGAATATCCAACGCACCTATCCCAATGAGTGTTTCAATTGCTTCTGCTTTGTTCAGTGCGGCGATAAGATAAGTAAAAAAACGAGCTTGATCATTGTCATTTTCATCCAGCGAAAGCCAAACGACATCTTCTTTAGATTGGTGAATCCAATCGCTTATCAGAGTAGACTTACCAAACCCTGCTGGAGCGGAAATTAAAGTTAACTTTCTATCTAATCCACCGTTCAATTTTTCAAATAATCTTGGGCGTGGAATTAGATCTTGTCGTGGAATGGGAATAAATAATTTCGTAGATAAAATTGATGGATCCAAAAATTTACCTCAGCAGTTAAGTATACAGGAAACTATATTTTATATTGTTTTTTTGAGCCGCCTTTCCTAATTTCGTGTGCAATTCGTGTGCAACCCCTGTGGAAACAATGGAAACAATGGACATAATGGACAATTTTTTCTTCGTCCTATGTAACGCGTGGACACAATGGACGCTGTGGACAGTTCCGCCCCTGTCTGTGGAACAGGATGTTGCGGGTTCAACCCCCGTCAGCCACCCCTAGATATTGGGGTAAATAATCTTTACTACTCTTTTTTTGAGATTGTTAAAGGCTTATTATTTTGAGTACCTGACTTCGAATCATAAAATATGGGTTCTCGTCCTGCAGTGGACGGGCGAATCGCTGAATGTGGCGAAGTCAACCTAAACCAGAACATTGTTTCGTGCGTCTTGTGCAAATCCTTGTTAGCAACACTAAATTATTTTTACTACCCTGCGGATTGACTGAGATCAAGATGGCATTGCGTAGTGAACTACTGGCGAAACCGATAATACAGACAAACTCTGTGAACCGCGCGTAATGGCAACATAGAAGTTTTCCCGGTTTTGAAACTTATCAGCATTTAATACAATTGCATGATCAAACTCAAGTCCTTTGATAAGCAATGTAGTAGAAATAATCCTGTTTTCAAGTCTACGACCATTTAGGCGGGTTTTGTATCGAACTGCATAAGCTGCTTCATCAAAGGATGCCGATTCACCTAAAGCAAATTCTTGCGCGGCTCTTTTCATTTCGCCGAAAAGTTCTTGACGGTAGACTTGCATTTCTGGGTTATGAGTAATAATTTCCATAATGTCGGAGATAATTGTTAAATCCCCTTGCCCAATTCGGAGAAACTCGGTATGTAAATAATTCGGGTTATTGAACGGGGCACGGTTTCCACATCCTCTTAGAATAAAGTTTTTAATTTCGTTTACAATTGCTTGATAATTTCCATGAGTCCGCCAACGTTCTATATTCCTAGCTGTACTCATTAAATCTCTGCAATCCATCTCTTCGATGGACTGATATTTTCCACCCATCTTTCTTGCTATGGTATGGGCATCATTCTGCCATTTATGAATTCCTGTTACAGTGCATGACTTTTTGATATCTACATCCCGACATACTGCTTTTTCCCGATCTTCGGTCCAGGGGTACCACTTGATTTCTGAATAAGCATTTAAATCAATCTCTTCATAGTTAAGCAGCTTATTTCGAATTTGGACCAATTGTTTACCCAGCTCAGGATTCATTTTTGACCAACGATAAGGCTCAGTCAGATTCGGTAATTGTTGAAATGTCTGCTCTATATCTGTCTGCCAATTTACTAAAGGATCATTTTGAAAACCGAATATCCCTTGTAAGAAATCTCCCAACACTCGCACAGGTAAATATTCACTTATCTTCAAAATTACTACATGCTGTTTTTGAGTGCAATCCTGATACTCGTCTACAAAGACCCCTTGATAGGTCGCATGTAAAATGTCTTTGATAAATGGATAAACGAACAAGTCCTGTGCAGCAGGATATACTTTACTCCAATCATCACCTTGTGGGCGTGGAATCGCGAATCCCGACATTGATGGATAGGCAATCGTATATTTCAATAACCAACTGGCTATTGTTTCTACTCTGTACTTTGACTTTGGTATGGCATTCTTTCGTAAACGAGAACGTAATGCTGCAACACCAGAATTAGTGTGCGTCAGGATTAATTGTCTGCCTTCAGCTTGTGCCACTGCCCTGACAATTGCTTCAGTTTTGCCACACCCAGCTGCAGCTGTTACACATACTGACGTTTTAGTATTTGCTAAATCTTGCACAACTCCTTGGAAAAACTCACTCATAACACCATTTTTCAAGAGAGTTTAAGGTTGTCATAGTTGGAGTATCGTGCATATTGTCCAAGTGGTGAGAAAGCATTTTACCCAGCGCCATTCCCTTATCATGTCGTTTGAACCATTTGCCTTTGTCAGCAGCTTTACCTAAGCATTCTCTTAGAGATTTTTCATCAATTTCAGTTTTTAATATATTAAAATCCTGTTTTCGTGTCAGTAATTTATTATTTGGTAGATGGTCGTATATCTTATCCCATATGGATTGTGGATTTCCTTTTAATTCAACTGCTAATTCGATAAATTCTTTTAATGCGGCTAAAGGTAAATCAAAGCATAATCTTCTTTCAATTTCTACGCATCCATCCCATATAAAAACTTCTTCTACACCACCTGCCTTCATCTGTTCCTCTGATGGATTCAAGTCACAATCAGAGTCACCGAAATATATTACTCGATACTTCAAGTTTGCCAGGGCAATCGCATATTTTGGAGCTTCTGATCCGCCAGATTTTGGGCTCTCTATTGGTGCAGCACCCGCTTCAGCCATTGACAGATATCTAAAAAGAGAAGAGGCTCGGCGATGCTTTTCTTGCCAGTAATATTTATCGAGGCTTATCAATAATCCTGCTTCTGTTTTTCCTTCACACACCACAACCTTCCTACATAGAAAAGCCTCTGGAATACTTCGGACCACCGCTTGTAAGTCTTCTCCAACAGAGGAAATAGACGTTTTTCCATCTTGTGAATTTGTTACATACAATTCGTTTGAATGGCATTCAACCACAACAACTGACGAATGGGTTGTAAATATCACCTGGTGTTTTTCACCATCTTTGGGACGTAATCGGCGAATTAAATGTCGAAGGCGATAAGGTTCGAGGCTGTTTTCAATTTCGTCAACAAGAATAATTGCACCTTCCTTGACTGCTGTTTTATGAATTGCCATTACCATTAAACGTCGGCTCCCTGCACCACGAATGGAAAAGGGCAAGTTTCCGTCGAACAAGGAAATTGCTCCCTGACGTAAATTAACACGCAGCGGATCCATACTTGCACGAAAATCAGTTTGTGCATCTATGCCCATAGATTGGGCGTTTGGTATTACTTCTTGAATGGATTGCGCTAGTGCACTAAAATCCATGCTATCAAGAGCCTTAAGAACATTGCGTTCTGCTTCAGCCAGCATGGTTGGTATTTGTGAAAGGTCCTCTTTTTGGGCCAGACGACTTAATGCTGAATAGCGCCCCCAGGACAAATCTGCTTCAGTATAGTTTCCAATTTTTGCCACACCCAACAATCGCCTATCACTAGCATAGATTCTTTGTGGCTCCCTTCCATCTGCCTGAAATGATACAATTTCCCACTCTGGTTCAAGATTTGATTTGATCGTCAGCCTGATTTGTAATGCTTTCTGATCTTCCCCATCTTTTTGTTCCGTATGTAAATTATCTTCTTTGTTCCAGAATCCCAAGAAAAGACCAAATTTGTCTTCTGAAATTAAAGCATCAGGCAATTCGGTAATTACAGCCGAAATATTAATCGGGGATTCCACTTTCATCTGGTAAAAATCCGTATCATTAACAGACAAGTTCCAATGTGGTGAAAAAAGATACTCCAACGCAAGTAAAATAGTGCTTTTAGTGGAATCTCCTGGACCAACTAAGCAAACCAAATCACCACGTAATATCCATTCCATATGGTTAATGCCGCGAAAGTTGTCAATAATTAATTTCCGTAGTTTCATGATGTTACTCACTTTGCTTTGGTCTTGTGACCATTAATGCCACTGAATATTGAAATTGCTAATGACATTCATCGAGAGGGAGGAAATTTTCGGATTTATTTTTAATAATGTTTCAACCCAGCCTTACTCAACTCATCACTCGCAACAGTTAACTATTGATTATACGGCCTTTTGCAATATTGCAATTATTCCTTGTATTTACCTTAATTTAGATAGGTATATCGCATATTTCTTGATTATTGATATTTGCCACAAGATTTGTTATTTGATGATATCTTATATCAATAAATATTATTTATAAAGAGCCGCCTTCCCTCTTTTGGGTGCAACGCGGGTGCAACGCCAGTGGAAATAATGGACACAATGGACGCTGTGGACAGTTATTCCAATTTTTCGTGGACACTATGGACAAAATAACACTGTGTGGACACTATGGACACTTTGACATACTGACTTCGAATCAGAATGTATCTTGTCCATAGTGTCCACGGTGTCTCATTAAAACTGCACCAAGAACAGGAAAAGCGACTCTATTACTTAGAAAGAACGCACTAGTAACGAATCATTTACTTCGCTATTTTCACACTTGAAATAATTTACTTTAAGCTAGGTTTATGCATCACTACCCGTGCAGTTTAATATTACGGTGGACTTGAAATAAGAAGAAAATGGTTACAGTACTAAATCTATTAACAAACTTGACCCAATTTATTCTTTCAAGGAAGTGCAATAATATTCTGTGAATTCAACTAGTAAATGCAACTTTGATAGTCAAGGAGAGGTAAGCTGCGGTAATATGAATAGCGGAGTAAGTTATTTTGAGCATTATGTTTGGGACTTGGAAAGGCGAGGGATAGCAGATATTGACATTTCAATTATGATAGTAGGAATTGATACATAACAAGGCGCTGTACCGTGCTGCAAGAACAAGAGTAAAGATGAAGGAGCGCGAATAACAATGACAAGGCTGAGAATCGGTTTATTAAACAAGAAACGGGGAAACTATGCAATTCAAGAAAAGTTCATTGGCGTTAAAAATGTTGTTGACGAGACGGAAGCCGAGGTAGAACATCATGAACGGGCGCTGACCGAAGCTGGTTATAGCATCCGCCAGATTCTCTGGAGTCCTAATTTCATCAACGACCTAAAAGCTTCCCAAATTGACCTTGCCTTCAATGTTTCCAGCCTGGTAGAAGCCGCGATCCTTGAAGAATTGGAGATACCCTATGTGGGATCCGATACGTTCACCATAGGCATCTCCACCGATAAATCGCTAGCGAAAAAGCTCTGGCAGCAGGCGGGATTGCCGACATCGCCTTTCTGTGTGGCCAGATCAGAGAAGGATTGTGAGGTATTTCGAGGCATCCCGCCGTTCGAATATCCGCTTTTCGTCAAGCCGGTAGCTGGTCGAGGCAGCGCAGGAATCAGTAACACATCCATCGTTCACAGATACGACCAACTGGTCAGTGGGGTTGTGGAAAGGCTTGAGACTATCGGTCAATCAGTTCTAATAGAGAAATTCCTGCGAGGGAGAGAAATCACTTTAGGTGTTCTAGGAAATGAGAGTGCTAGAGTCCTTCCTCCATTAGAGATTGTGTATAGGGAAGGTAATAATGTACTTACTTACGAAAAAAAGGAGCTAGATAACGATACTTTCCTTTGTCCTGCTCCGCTGACTGCTGAAGAGACTTTCATGCTGCAGCAATTAGCACTCCGTGCTTACCAAGTGTTGGGTTTTAAGGATTTTGGCCGAATTGATCTGATATTGACTAAGGAAGGACCATTCTTATTGGAAGGGAATACTTTCGCAGGGTTAATGTGCACACCCGAGGAGAAACCTCACAGCTATGTTGGCTTCATGGCTCGCGCGGAAGGGAAGGACAGCAAAGCTTTTCTTGATGAGATCATTCAGATAGCTGTTAAAAGATACAACTTGAAAGCCTGAGATTGAGATGTCAGCACCTCGGATAGAAATAAACCTTGACAAACTGATCTATAACGCCCGCAAGTTGACTGCTCTATTCGGTTCTAAGGGAATCCATATCACCGCTGTCACGAAGGGAGTCTGTGGTTGTCTTAGGATTGCGAATGCTCTGCTCAAAAGCGAAATCCGCTCCATCGGCGACTCACACATCGCCAACATTCAAAAGATGCGAGAAGGTGGAATAAATGCGCAATTCATCCTTTTACGCTCCCCCATGCCCAGTCAGGTCGAGCAAGTGGTCGAATTTGCCGATGTGAGTTTCAATTCAGAGATATCTGTCATAAAACTTCTTGCTGATCATGCGACCAATCGTAGAATAATCCATCGAGTTATTTTGATGGTTGAACTGGGCGATCTACGAGAAGGAATACTACCCTCCGACCTTGAGCTTGTAGTAAAAGAGACGATTGATATGCACAGCATCAAACTGGCAGGGATAGGAACGAACCTGGCCTGTTTCGGGGGTGTCAGACCGACTGAAGCGAAAATGCGGGAGTTGTCTGCAATTGCCAGCAACCTTCAACGCAAGTATGATATTAATTTTGAGTTTGTCTCTGGAGGAAATTCGGCGAATTACCAATGGTTCGTTTCGACGCCGGATGTTGGCCTAGTCAATCACTTGCGCATTGGTGAAGCGATACTACTAGGTTGCGACGCGCTAACTCGAGAGCAGATTCCCGGCCTATATACCGACGCGTTCACGCTGGTCGCCGAGGTGATCGAGTTCAAGACAAAGCCTTCAAAGCCCTACGGAGAAATCGCACAGGATGCGTTCGGTCATATTCCCGTATTCAAGGATAAGGGAAACATGCGAAGGGCAATCCTTGCCCTCGGTAGGCAGGACACTGACGTATCGGCGATCAAACCCAGGGTAAAGGTAAACATTCTGGGAGCAAGCAGTGGTCATCTGATTCTGGACATCAAAGAACAAAGTCTGGAGGTCGGAGCCGTTGTGCGGTTTGACGTTGGTTATAGCGCTTTGCTCAGAGCAATGATGTCACCTTATGTGAAAAAGGTGTATCTGCCCCGATCTCGCCTGACTGATGACTAGTATAGGAGGTAAAGGAACCATCCCTGTTCGCCAGGACGTGCACACCGGTGCACTGGAGGTTACTGACCGTTGGGCAGAGAAATAATTAGGATTGTTGAGGAGGAATTTTAGATGAAAATATTTTTGACTTATGACTCACGTTGGGGATATACACTTGAAGAGCATCAGGCTTTTTCAGAAGACCTGCGCTGGGAAAGTCTGGAAACTGTGGATTACGTGTCTGGATTGTTAGGAGAAACAGGCAGCATCGTTTTGCCTGTCAAAACTGACGACGCGTTCGAGTTCAGACTCAAAGAAATCATGAACAAACACGCGGGACCTTTGGTGTTCTGGCTTAACGAGTTTATGCCAACTGATCCTGGCAAGAAGTTGACTGCTGAGCGCCCGTTCACTGTTAGTGTTATAGAAAAGATTGGGATGATGCACACTGGACCAGGCTCTAAAGCATTAGGTATAGGTCTCGATAAAGAGGCAACAAAAGATGTTTTTAGGAGGCTTGGGTTGCCAACACCTGAATCCTATGTTGTTTATCCTGGCAATCATTTGCCAATCTACCAACATGGTCATTGGGATGGCTATGTCATAATAAAACCATTGCTTCATGGAGACAGTATATGCATAGATGAGTTCTCTGTCGTTCATGCCGATGATTTTGGATCAATAAGAGAAAGGGTTGAACGAATATACCACGAATTCGATGAGCCTGTTCTCGTAGAAAGGTACATCGGAGGGGAGAGCACAAGAGAATTCACAGTGCCAATGCTTATTTCTCATGATGGAAGAGTAGCCGAACTGCCAATAACAGAGATTGATTTATCCCGGATACCTGTTGCGCAGGGAAGGTTTAGATTCCTAACTCACGCCATAAAAAACAAAAAAAACTATTATCTAAAGATACCTGCAGAGCTTCCACCAGAAATCATCAGAAGGATATATTCCGATGTTGGAAGAATCATCAAAGAGATTGGGTGCAGAGATATGATTAGAGTTGATATGAGATATGACTCCACTGGTTTGCACTATATTGAAGTGAATGTTAATCCGGGTAAGACCAGGTTTAGCAGCTACCTTACAGCATCCGCATATTCTCCTGGGTTGGATTATCCAGCAATAATCGCATTTATCCCGTATCAAGCCATGCTTAGATACGGATTGGAACCTCCAAGAGAGTTGGAGGAACTAGTAAATCCTGTTATGGCATTGTTTGATACTGGTCAAGCTGTTGCAGTGAACCCTTAGGTTTGGATGTCTACCAAAGTGAATGTGAAGTCAACTAACACCGGCCAAATCTGTCATGACCCCATTCTTTGTACCACTTGTTATGTTAGTCCAACCCGGTAAAATTGTGAAGGTTGTGAGATTAAATATACAAAGGCTGATATATGCCTTCCAGCGCAGAATGTGTTCCTGTAATCTGTACACATTTTTCTGAACTCATCCTCACGCGTGCAGTACACTTTTTCAGCTTAACATTTAGTTTTGGCGATCCTGGCGGGAATCAAATCAAATACAGATTGATATGAAAGCTCAATACTTATTAATAAAGAATTGCGAAATAAGAAATGAAGCTAATATGTCATTCCAAATTGAGTGCCTGATTTAGGGAAAAATGCCCCGGGGAGATTCGAACTCCCAGCCTTCTGATTAATAGTTATCTGTAATTCACTCTATTACGTATATAGTGTCTATTATGTCTACACAGTGACAAAAGTAGGGGTAAAACTTTCTATTGTGTCTATTGTTTCTATAGTTTCTACTCAGGTTGCATCTAAGAAAGCGTCTGTCAAGTATTTTTATATAAATGAACTCCTTTATTAAGGTTGTTTACAGGGCAATCTTTAACCAATGCATCTAACCGTGCTCAGCTTGGCAATACATCTCCAAGTAGGTCTCCATAAAAGACCT
>CBDAFG010000118.1:0-16730 GCA_965195205.1 uncultured Pelolinea sp.
CTACCAAAGTCACTACTTCTATTCTCTTGATTTCTTTTCTTGTCATTGTCACCTTTTTATTGTCCATGGTGACATTATTACTGGTGAATTTATGGTGACATTATTACTGGTGATTCACAAAAAAATGGCGTTCCCTTGACCTAAAATACAGTCGGGTTTATAATTCAACAATTGAATATTGAACCTATGGAAAAGCAATTTACTCCTTCTGCTGCCGATCTGACGATATTAGAACATATCGAAAAAGAACCGGATACCACTCAAGCTTCTCTTGCAGAACGCTTGGGTGTTGCTGTGGGAACGATCAACTGGCATTTAAAGCGTTTGATCGAAAAAGGATATATCAAGGTTAAGCGGGCAGAAAGAAAAAAATTACTATATCTTATTACTCCTGAAGGTATTTCTCTCAGAGCGAAATTGCTTGTCGATTTCATCCAATCGTCCATGGAAATGTATCGCCTTGTTCGAGCTCGATCTATAAAAGCAATTGTTGATTTACAGCAAGAAGGGTGGGATCACGTGCGAATACAAGGGGAAGGGGAAATTACCGAAATATTAAAACTTACATGCTTGGAATATGGGTTACTAATTAGCAGCGATGAACAATATCCAAAATTTAAAGTGGTAGGGCTAAAAATATTTACAGAAAAAAAGGATGGCTAATACCAGATGAATAAAGAAAATTTCTGGCAATCGAAACGCGTGTGTGTTACTGGTGGAGCGGGGTTTCTGGGGAAAGTAGTTGTACGTAAATTACAAGAGCGTGGGGTGGAAGATGTTTTTATTCCACAGATTGAAGACTACAACCTGGTTGATTTGAAAGACATCAATCGGATGTTGGCAGATGCTAAAGCGGATTTAATTATCCATTTAGCCGCGCAGGTTGGTGGGATAGGAGCGAATTTAGAACATCCGGCAGAATTCTTCTATAACAATTTAATGATGGGTGTTCAGCTGATGCATAGGGCATGGGAAACTGGCGTAGGGAAATTTGTTGCGATAGGCACGATTTGCGCATATCCAAAATTCACACCAGTTCCTTTCAAAGAAGAAAATTTATGGGATGGTTATCCTGAGGAAACAAACGCGCCTTATGGCTTAGCGAAAAAAATGCTGCTAGTTCAAGCGCAATCATACCGACAACAGTATGGATATAACGCGTTATTCCTTCTACCGGTAAATCTATATGGGCCGGGTGATAATTTCAATCCGCAGTCATCTCATGTAATTCCTGCGCTTATTAGAAAATGTATAGAAGCTCAGGAAGCTGGGCGAGATGAGATAGTCGTTTGGGGAGACGGTTCACCTACGCGGGAATTCTTATACGTGGAAGATGCCGCAGAGGGAATTCTGCTGGCATCCGAGAAATACAATGAGTCTGACCCTGTGAATCTTGGAGCAGGATCTGAGATTAGCATCAAAGATTTGGTAGAAATGATCGCAAATAAAACGGGTTTTACCGGTAAATTGGCATGGGATACAACAAAGCCAAATGGTCAACCCCGCCGTAAATTAGATACTGCGCGTGCATATCAACGCTTTGGTTTTAAAGCCCAGATGTCCTTTAAAGAAGGGATGAGTCATACGATTAAGTGGTTTCGAGAGAATCGAGAAAGAAATTCCTAATTATGGGCAAGAAAGATAAAGATAAAAAATCATTAATTAAAGCGTCGCGCGGATGGGCGGCCTTGAATTTGCGAGATTTGTGGTTATATCGCGAGTTGATCTTCTTTATGACATGGCGTGATTTGAAGGTGCGCTATAAACAGACGTTATTAGGGGCAAGTTGGGCAATTTTGCAGCCATTCCTGACTATGATTGTTTTTAGTATTTTCTTTGGTAATCTTGCGAAAGTGCCCTCTGATGGTGTTCCCTATCCAATTTTTTCGTATACCGCATTAATTCCCTGGACATTATTCTCGAAAGCCCTTCAGGATGCGAGCAGGTCATTAGTTGCTAACAGACATATGATCACTAAAGTATATTTTCCTCGTATGATCTTACCTCTATCATCGGTGATGGCTGGCTTGGTTGATTTTTTGATTGCATTTGTTGTTTTGCTTGGAATGATGTGGTATTACAAAATACCTCCGACTGCAAATGTCTGGGTACTTCCTCTTTTTCTGCTGCTGGCTTTGGTAACGGCGGTGGGGGTTGGTTTATGGCTCTCCGCTTTGAATGTTCTTTTCAGAGATATAAATTATGTACTTCCATTCTTGACTCAATTTTGGATGTACCTCACACCGGTAGCTTACCCATCGAGCATGGTTCCAGCTGAATGGCAGGTAATATATGCCTTGAACCCAATGGCTGGCGTTGTTGAGGGCTTTCGATGGGCATTACTGGGTACAGGCCAGCCCCCGGGAATTATGACGCTCGTCTCCAGTATTGCCGCTGTGGTTTTACTCATTAGCGGTATGTTCTATTTCCGGCGAATGGAGCGGCTTTTTGCCGATATGGTTTAAGGAATGGAGCAAAAAGAATAATGGGAAAAACAGCAATAAAAGTAACTAATCTTGGAAAGAAATATGCCATCGGGAGTTCGATTAATGCTTACCGCACATTGCGCGAAACTATTTCAGAAAAATTCTCCATAAAAAACCAACAGCCAAAAACTTCGGAAGTACTCCCTGATCATATTTGGGCGTTGAAGGGTGTGTCATTTAAAGTCAAGAAAGGTGAAGTCCTGGGTATTATTGGCCGAAACGGAGCTGGGAAAAGCACCTTATTAAAGATCCTTTCACGGGTTACTGAACCTACTGAAGGTTCGGTGAAAATATACGGACGAGTTGGTTCTTTATTAGAAGTTGGCACAGGATTTCATCCTGAATTAACCGGTGGAGAAAATATTTATTTAAATGGCGCCATATTGGGGATGAAAAAAAACGAGATCAAAAGCAAATTCGATGAGATAGTATCGTTTGCAGAAGTTGAAAAGTTCATTGATACACCTGTGAAGCGGTATTCCAGTGGAATGTATTTACGATTGGCTTTTGCGGTTGCTGCACACCTGGAACCCGAAATTCTGGTTGTTGATGAAGTGCTTGCAGTAGGGGATGCGGAATTTCAAAGGAAGTGCCTTGGAAAAATGAGTGATGTAGCAAAGCAAGGGCGAACGGTACTGTTTGTCAGCCATAACATGTCTGCAATCCTGCGCCTGACAGAAAGGACGCTTGTCATCGATAAAGGGAATCTTCTCTTGCGGGCACAAACAGCAAAGGCAGTGGATTATTACCTCTCAAGTGGGCTTACTCAGGAAGGCCAGCGCACCTGGCAGCCAGACGAAATAGATCAGAAAAGCCATTTTACTCCTGTATCAATACGGGTTTTGGATAAAAAAGGATACGTAATAGAAACAGTTAGATCTATTGAATCATTTTTTATCGAAGTAGAGTATTCAGTGCGAAAACCGATAAAAGGATTACGTGTAGGCATTTATTTAATCACATCACATGGTGAGTTTGTCTTCACTTCCTTTGATATGGATAACCCTGAAAAATTTGAATCATATGCTGTCAGGAAGGCGGGTTTATATCACAGCCGAGTCAAGATTCCAGCGAATATTTTAAACGGGGGGCGGTATGTCTTGGGTATAAATGCCAGCTCTTACCGCATTAAAACATATTTTCACGATGAACAGGCATTAGCTTTTAACGTTGACTCTTCTGGGGCGCCGGGAACTCAATGGCCTGAATCACGGCTTGGACCAATTCGTCCAGCTTTAGAATGGGAGATCAAGAAGATAAAAAATGCCAATAAATAATAAGAAGACATCAAAGACTTCAGCAAAAAACCTTATTAAAACTGTACTTGGGCAAGTTCCTTTCACCGCGGAAATATATTGGTTGATACGCCATCGGGACAAATCATTAAATAGCCGTTTTTCACTAAAGAAACTAGAAGATAACATTCCTTCCATTTGTTCACAGGTTAAACATATCCATACAATTGAAAAAGGGGAAGGAAAAAAAGTTTTTATTTTCGCATCTCTTCATTATTGGATTGAGCATGCAGCAGTTACCGGGTTTGTTTTAAGAGGGATGGGTCACAATGTAACACTTGGTTATCTTCCTTACCATGATTGGCTGAATGAAATAAACAAGTTTGATCTGCGCAGACAAAATCTTTACGCACGGAATGTTCTGAAAAAGACCGAACCATTCTTGCAAACTATTTCCTTTCTTGATCTACATGCTGGATATAAGGTTTTGCCTAAACTCCTTAAGGAAAAAATTGAAGAAGTGTCGCATTACGACGTGATGTACACTCTGCAAATTGAAAATGTGGATGAAAGTAGTGAAATTTATAAATTGCGCCACAAACGTAACATTCGTGCTGCGAGGGCCGCATATGAATGGCTTAATTCAAATAAGCCCGATGTTGTAATTACTCCAAATGGGACCATTCAAGAATTTGGTGTGATTTATGAGGTGGCTCGTTTTCTTGATATTGAAACAGTAACCTATGAATTTGGTGACCAGAGGCAGCGTATTTGGATTGCTCAAAATGCAAAAGTGATGCAGCAAGAAACACAAGATATGTGGGAGGCGTATAAAGATATCCCTCTTACTCGAACAGAAAAGAATAAAATAAGAGAACTATTTAAAGCACGCCGAAAAGCATCGGTTTGGAAGAATTTTTCCCGATTATGGCAACAAATACCAGCACGGGGAGTTGAAATTGCGCGTAATGAATTAGGCTTGGATGAACGTCCGGTAGTTCTTTTGGCGACAAATGTGCTTGGGGACAGCCTTACCCTTGGACGAGAGAAATTTACACAATCAATGGAAGAATGGCTTGAAAGGACTTTGCAGTATTTCACTGGAAAATCTGAAGTGCAGTTGGTGATAAGGGTGCATCCTGGAGAGATGTTAATTCACGGGCAATCAATGGTGGATGTCATTAATCGGGTTCTGCCGTCTCTGCCTGAACATATCCATATAATAGGTCCGGAAGAAAAGGTTAATACATATGATCTGATCGCGGCAGCAAATCTTGGGCTGGTTTATACAACAACAGTGGGATTAGAAATGGCAATGAGCGGTGTACCCGTGATTGTTGTTGGAGAAACGCATTATGGAAATCACGGATTTACGATAAATCCAGAAGGATGGGTAAAATATTACAAAACAATCAAAGCTATTCTCGAAGATCCTTCTGCTTATCAAATGGAAAAGGAACAGATTGAATTAGCCTGGGCGTATGCTTATAGATTTTTCTTTGATTTTCCATTTCCATTTCCATACCATGGAGTGCATTTGTGGGATGATTACCGATCGCAACCAATCGATGAGATTTTCCGCCCGAAAAATTGGGCTAAATATAAAAAAATATTTCAATATTTAGCAGGGGAAAAGATCGATTGGAAGGCACATAGACAGAAGAAATAGGGTAAATGCATGGATGATCAGGATACCAAACAAGATGTAAGGAAGTTTTATGACCAGATCGGTTGGCAGAAAGTTAGTGAAGGAATCTATCAGAATGCCCAATATGAGGATCTGCGCCCCGTTTCATACAGATATATCCATAGATGCCATTTACGAGTGAATCGCCATCTTAAACACACAGGAAAATTCCTTCTTGATGCTGGTTCAGGTCCAATTCAATACCCAGAATATCTTACATATTCAAAAGGGTATCAATATCGGGTTTGTCTGGATATTTCTATTGTTGCCCTGGAAGAAGCCCGGGACCGCATTGGCAGTAGCCATGGCTTATTTGTAGTAGCAGATGTAGTAAATTTACCATTTAAGGATGAAATCTTTGAAGGAATTGTTTCCCTGCATACTCTTCATCATTTAACAGTTTCGGATTATGTCCCAGCGTATGAGAACTTAAAACGTGTATTGAAGAAGAATTGTACTGCTGTGGTTGTTAATGGGTGGGGTGAATCTAAATTAATGAGCTATTTCAATAAACCAATTATAGTTATGGAAAAATTATTCCATAAACTTACCCCTTCTTTTGAGCAGACAGGGAAGAAAAACACCGGGGAGATTTCCAAGAAACCGAAGGGTACGTTTGTACATAAATTAAATGCGCAGGGACTGCGGGATTTACTTGGCACTGATTTTCCAATATCAATAAGTGTATGGCGCAGTGTCAGTGTCCGTTTTTTGCGAGCGATGATCCACCCATTTCTTTTTGGCCGATTTTTGTTATGGATATTGTTTAAACTCGAAGAACTGTTCCCGGCGTTCTTTGGCGAAAAAGGTCAATACCCTTTGATAACTTTTACAAAGTAGTTGTGATGGCATACAATAAATCTAACGTAAGGAAGGTGTTATGGACTGGAAAAATAAAGTCATATTAGTTACAGGAGGGACAGGTTCCTTTGGCAAGAAATTTATTGAAATCATGTTAAAAGAATACACTCCAGCGAAATTGATCGTATTCAGCAGAGATGAACAAAAACAACATGAAATGCGTCAGATGGGCTTTTTACATGAGAATCTACGCTATTTTATAGGCGATGTACGGGATTATGACCGTTTGCGTCGAGCTTTTTATAGTGTGGATTTTGTAATTCACGCCGCTGCTTTAAAGCAAGTACCTGCATGTGAATATAACCCAATGGAAGCAGTTAAAACAAATATTCTTGGAAGCAGCAATGTAATCGATGCGGCGTTGGACGCGAAAGTGGATCGTGTGGTTGCACTTAGTACAGATAAAGCGGTAAACCCTATTAACCTTTATGGGGCAACAAAGTTGGCTGCAGAAAAATTATTTGTGCAAAGTAATGCGTATGCTGGAGGAAAAACAACCCGCTTTAGTTGTGTGCGCTATGGGAATGTTGTTGGTAGCCGCGGGAGTGTGGTGCCGTTATTCATTCGTCAGCGAAAGAAAGGTGTGGTTACTGTTACGGATGAGCGGATGACACGATTCTGGATTTCTCTCAATCAGGGTGTACGTTTTGTGATCCGATGTTTAGAAGAGATGCATGGTGGGGAGGTTTTTGTACCTAAGATACCAAGTATGACAGTTTCTGACCTAGCGAAAGCGATGGCTCCAAAGGCGGAAATAAAATATATCGGCATTCGCCCAGGCGAAAAATTGCATGAAGTGTTAATTTCTGAGGATGAGGCAAGAACAGTTGTAGAGCTAGATGATATGTATGTGGTTCAACCGTCGGAAGCATTCTGGTTTGGCCGTGAATGGGAGTCAATCGGGAAGACATTACCTGATGATTTCAGGTATGTGAGCAACAGAAATGATGATTGGCTTACAGTAGAGCAAATCCAAGAGATTGTCAAGCCAATCGAAGAGGCATATAAACCGTAAGGAGTTAATGTGCGCATCTTAGTTACAGGTGCTTCAGGGCTTTTGGGTTTGAACCTCTGCCTGGAGAAGGCGAAGGAACATGATATATATGGAATTGTGCATCAAACCCAACTTGCCAATCCACCATTTACCCTTATCAGGCAGGATCTCACGAATAGAAATGCACTCAGTGAGTTATTCGAGCATACTCAACCGGAACTGGTTGTGAATTGTGCCGCAATGGCAAATGTGGATCAGTGCGAGGAGCATCCTATTCAGGCAGCAAAAATAAATACTGAAGTTCCCGGCAATCTCGCGGAAATCTGTGCGAAGCGGGTGATACCGTTTGTCCATATTTCAACGGATGCTGTTTTTGATGGTGAAAAGGGTGATTATAAGGAAACTGATATTCCCAACCCTCTATCAATTTATGCCAAAACAAAACTTGAAGGTGAGAAGCGAGTTCTTGATGTAAATCAACAAGCGTTAATCGCACGTGTAAATTTTTTTGGTTTCAGTATTACTGGAAAAAGAAGTTTGGCGGAATTTTTTCTTAGAAATTTAATTTCCGGAAAGAGAATCTACGGATTTACCGATATCCTGTTCTCTCCGATGTATGTAAATGATTTGGTTGGTATATTGTTCATAATGATCAAAAAGAAATTATCTGGCATTTATCATGTTGTCAGCCCTGATCATTTGAGTAAATATGATTTTGGTATGTTGATCAGTGAGAAATTTAATTTAGATGGGTCATTGATCTCACCTGAGTCGTACATGAAGGGAGATTTGATAGCTAAGAGATCACCAAATTTATTTTTAGATGTTAGCAAATTAGTATCCACCGGCATTGAAATTCCGAATGTTGCCTTAGCTGTAGATCATTTTTACTCAGCTTATACTGATGGCTATTCGGATCGAATTCAATCTTTCTGTGGCGTAAATAGGTAATTGGAGGAAATGTGAATATCAAAATTGGGAAAAGGGAAATTGGATCAACGCGTCCTGTGTATTTTATTGCGGATATTGCCGCAAATCATGATAGGGATTTGGAACGGGCGAAAAAATTGATTCATCTAGCCAAAAGGGCAGGCGCAGACGCGGCTAAATTTCAGAATTTTTCAGCAGAAAAAATCGTGTCAGATTACGGGTTTAAGAATTTGGGAGGACAACAATCCCATCAATCGAAATGGAAAAGGTCCGTTTTTGAAGTCTACCAGGATGCATCAGTTTCTTTTGATTGGACACCGATCCTCAAAGAAGAATGCGATAAAGTTGGTATCGATTATTTTTCTTCTCCATATGATTTTGAGGCGATTGATTACCTTGATGAATATATGCTGGCTTACAAGATTGGCTCTGGTGAGATTGATTGGATTGAATCATTAGAGAGAATGGCTGCTAAAGGGAAACCAATAATTCTTGCAACGGGTGCGGCAGTAATAGGTGAAGTTCAGCGAGCAGTTCATGCGATTCTGAAGATAAATAAACAATTAGTTTTGATGCAGTGTAATACAAATTACACTGCCAGTGAAGAGAATTTCAATCATATCAACTTGAATGTGCTAAAAACCTATGAAATCATGTTCCCTAATGTTGTTCTTGGTTTATCTGACCACACTTCCGGCCATGCGACAGTTTTGGGCGCGGTGGCTTTAGGTGCACGTGTTGTAGAGAAACATTTTACTGATGACACATCGCGAGAAGGACCTGACCATAAATTTGCGATGGACCCGGTGATGTGGGAGGCAATGGTTAAGAACACTCGCCAGTTGGAAAGAGCACTGGGGTCGGCAGATAAGCAGGTAGCGGCAAATGAAAAAGAAACTGTGATCATTCAGCGGCGGTGCTTGCGGGCAGCACATGACTTGAAAGCTGGCGAAGTTATTACAAGAGAAAAAATTGACGTGCTGCGGCCTGCAACTCCCGGTGCGATTCTTCCGGATAAGATTGATGAAGTTATTGGGATGAAATTAATCTCCGACATACCCGCCGGAAAAGATTTATGTTGGGGCGATTTGCAAAGATAAGGCGAGGTTATTCTGCGTATTCTTTACTGTTCGGAAAATTATTGTCCACATGATTATAGATTTCTTTCCGCTTTAACCAGGAGCAATCATACTGTTTTTTGGTTTCAGCTTGAAGGAGGCAGCAGAATCCAGGAAGAACGGAAGTGTCCCTCAGGAATCAACCTTGTTAATTGGGATATTAACGAAGGAAAAAAATCCTGGTTGGATTACCCATCTCTAAAATCGAAATTCGAGAAAGTTGTTAGAGAAGTCCAGCCAGATATCATTCATGCAGGGCCAATCCAGAGAGTGGCTTCTCTTCCAGCTTTAGCTTCCTTTCATCCACTGATCAGTATGTCCTGGGGTTTTGATATGCTTGAGGATGCGCACCGAAATATTTTCTGGAAGAAGATCACACAGTATGTTTTAAGGAAAAGCGATTGGATGCTGGCTGATTGCCAAACGGTAAAACAAACAGCAATTGGTTTTGGTTTTCCTGGCAGCCAGATCACGGTTTTTCCGTGGGGGGTTGACCTGAACCTGTTTTCTCCAAACGGTAGAAGTAAAATGCGGGAAGAGATCGGGTTTAAAAAAGATTTATTAGTTGTCCACACTCGATCATGGGAACCTCGATATGGAGTGGATATCACTCTCAGGGGTTTTCAAATTGCTGCAAATTTGGTGCCCAACATCCATATGATAATGCTGGGGGGAGGATCACAGGCAAGGCAAGTAAGGGATTTCGTTGATTCTCACGGTTTGTCCAACCAGATTCACTTTCATGGATATCAAAAAAACGAGAAATTGGCTGCATATTATCGGGCAGCAGACGTGTATTTAAGCGCGTCTCATGTCGATGGTTCATCTGTCGCATTATTAGAATCAATGGCCTGTGGATGTCCGGCGCTTGTGTCGGATATACCCTCCAATTTGGAGTGGATCACGGACGGTGTGGAAGGATGGACTTTCCGAGACGGGGATGCGGATGATTTGGCAAAGAAGATCGTCATGGCTGCAGGCATGCAAAGAAAATTGGGTGGATTCGGTAAAGCTGCACGGTTGAAAACGGAGCGATTTGCGAATTGGGATAATAATGTAGATAAATTATTAGACACATATCAAATTGTTAATGATATACATACGTCATCATCGGGAATGGGTATTCGATAAAAAATGGAAAAGATCGCTAAAGTTGTCTGTATAATTCAGGCTCGTATGGACTCCAGCCGCCTTCCTGGCAAAGTACTCAAAGATATCTGTGGATATCCAATGCTTTATTGGGTTGTAACCCGAGCATCAGAAGCGAAAATGATTGATGAAACAATTATTGCAACTACTTTGGATAATTCGGATGATCCCATCGTAGAGTGGTGCTTGGATCATAATGTTAATTGTTTTCGAGGCGATGTGTTTGATGTGTTGGACCGTTATTACCAAACAGCAAAAAAATATCAGGCGGATGTCGTTGTCCGCCTCACAGCAGACTGCCCTTTGATTGATCCTGTATTGATGGATGAGGTTATCACCGTTTTTTTTGAAAAGGGGGTGGATTTTGCGGCGAATCGGCTTCCACCGCCATATACACGCACATACCCGATCGGATTGGATATTGAGGTTGCTACTTTTCCCGCGTTGGAGCAAGCATGGCACCAGGCAAAATTACCTTTTGAACGTGAACATGTGATGCCGTATCTATATTCCGTCAAAGACAGGTTCTCGACACTCATTCTCGATGCTGAAAAGAATTATGGTGATCGAAGATGGACAGTTGACACGCCCGAAGACCTGGAATTTATCCGCGCCTTATTTAATAAACTGAATTGCTGCATAAACATTTCTTGGCGTGATGTGCTTATAACACTAAAAGAAAACCCCGAGTTAGAAGAAATCAATGCGGACGTAGCCCACAGGTCATTCCGAGACGTTGATGATCGATCAACCATTGGGTCGGGGAAAAAGAAAGAATGAACCAACCTCTTGTCACGATTCTCACAGCCCCAAAATCTTTCGAGGATCCCCATATCCAGAAGATCCAAAGAAATGCGCTGCGATCTTGGAAGGCGTTAGGGAGTCTGGTAGATGTGATTATTTTAGGGAATGATGAAGGAATTAAGGAAAATGCGCTTTTAATGGGAATTAGACATTATCCAGATGTGCAATGCAATAAAAAAGGCACCCCTCTGATAAGTTCAATGCTGAAAATTGGTAGAGATGAGAGTAAATCGCCTTACTTGGCGATTGTAAATGCGGATGTCATTTTATTCTCAGACTTCATTCAATCGATAAAGAATGTGTCTAAAATAAAAAAAGAATTTTTAATCATTGGCCAACGTTGGGACATGGATGTGCTCAAAGAAGTTGGTGGGCATGTTAGAGATTTCATACGATTAAAGAAGAGAGTACCAATCGAGGCAAAATTACATCCACCCAAAGGCAGTGATTATTTCATTTTTCCGAGAATCTGTTATCAGTCAGTACCTGATTTAGCCATTGGGCGAGCTGGTTGGGATAATTGGTTTATATATAAAAGTCGTTGGGAAGGATGGACAGTTATTGATGGCACACATGATGTGATGGTCGTTCACCAATCACATGATTATGCGCATTTACCAGGTGGGAAGCCGCATTATCGCCTTCCTGAAACCAAAGAGAATGTGATTAGGGGTGGCGGCGAACATACAATATTCACGCTTTTTGATGCGCAATATGATCTAATGAACGGAAAATTAATAAAGAGGAAATGGTCTTGGAGAAAAACGATTCGTGAAATTGAAATTTTCCCGCTGACGAATAAGCGCTCTCAGTTTCTTGGTAAATTATTCTTCTATATTATTAATCCCAAAAAAGGATATGCTGCGTTAAGAAAAATAATAAATATTTAATAATTAATGGCAGTTGATTCCATTTACCCGCTGCCGAGGATATCTAAGGGTTTATTGTAGATGGTTTGAAAGACTTCCTGTGTGGCTTATGAGTTGGCCTGGTAAGGGTAGAGGAAACGCGGCTTATATACCTGACAAATTGTTAATTCCAGGTTTTCAGTTTCTTTAATACCTATCTGCTTGGTTTGCTTATTTGAAATGGGTGATGCTGCGCGGCAGGAAAGAATAATAATACTTATAATTAGTATGATTACATGTGGTCAGTATTTCATGTGTTTTTGACAAGGAATAAAAGAATCTAAATATGATAGCATTAAATGTATATCAGGAAAAAACTATAAGATTGTTTAAAAGGAGTTTTTTTTGCCAAGAGTTGGAATGAATCCAGGCCGGGGAAAAATGTCAGATTATATCCCGGCGCGGGTAACTGCAGCGATATTAACCTATGTGCCCAATGATGTTGGGTATTTTAAGGATCGATTCGACGTGATGCGGGTGTGTATAGAAAGTATTTTGAAAAATACACAAGAACCATTTGACTTGATGGTTTTTGATAACGGCAGCAATGCTAAAGTTGTAGATTACCTGAGAAAACAACGCGATGTGGGAAATATTGATTTCCTGATGCTCTCAGGTACAAATATCGGCAAAATTAGTGCTCTCCAAATAATATTTAAGGCTGCACCTGGTGAAATCATTGCGTATTGTGATGATGATGTGTTTTTTCTTCCCGGTTGGCTAAAGAGCCATTTAGAGGTGATCGATACATACCCTGACGTTGGGGCTGTAACAGGAATGTATATTAAGCCGCATATGAAAGAAGGTGTCGAAACAACCGTGCGATTTGCAGCCAGACCAGATGTGAAAATGGAAAAAGGCAATCTTGTTGATAAGAACTTGGAAATTCATTATATTAAAAACATGGGTCGGGCGTGGGAACAATATGAAAAAGAAATAAATGGATTAGAAGATGTTCGTATAACATATAAAGGGATTAAAACGTACGCTTCGGCAGGTCATTATCAATTTGTTGCAGTGAAAAACCGAATCTTGAAAGCAATGCCGGATAAATGGAAAAGTAATTTAATGGGACAGATGCGTGAATTGGACATAACGATCGACCAATTGAAAATGCTTCGTTTATGCACAACCCCGGCCACTATTCGTTTATTAGGCAACAAGATCAACCCGGAAGGTGCTGAATTCATTCGTGAATTTGAGATTGATATCGAGGGCGTTGAACCCTCAGCACAAATGGCAAATTGGGCCGTAAAGCTTTTCCAGATACCAATAATCAAAAAGATCGCTTATTTCTTTTATCAGCGGTTGTTCAAAATAATCAATGCCTGAAATTTCGTAGATATTTGTTAGGAATTTAATGAAAATATTAATCGCTGGATTAGGTTCAATTGGAAGACGCCATCTAAAAAACCTTGTTCATTTAGGAGTAAGTGATATTGTTCTTTATCGAACTCTCAAAAGTTCGCTTCCAGATGAGGAAATTGGTAATTTTCCTGTGGAGATGGATCTAAAGAAAGCTTTTAGCAGCCATCCAGATGCAGTAATCATATCTAATCCCACTGCAATGCATATGCCTATTGCCGAACTAGCGGCGAAAGCAAATTGCCACATATTCATAGAAAAACCTATTTCACACACGATTGAAAGTCTTGGCCCTTTTGAAACTGCCCTGAAGAAAAGCACAAGCGTCGTATTTGTTGGATTTCAATTCCGGTTTAATCCAGGATTGAAATCAGTAAAAAAGATAATAGATGATCAAGTGATTGGAAGACCCATTTCTTTTCGAAGCCATTGGGGGGAATATCTGCCAGGATGGCACCCGTGGGAAGATTACAGGAAGAGTTATGCTGCAGACCGGGATATGGGTGGGGGAGTTGTGCTTACGCTTAGCCATCCGCTAGATTATCTCCGGTGGATATTTGGAGAGGTAAAAGAATTGTATGCTGTTACCGGGAAGTTTAGCGATTTGGAAATCAAATCAGAAGATACTGCTGAGGTGCTCATAACTTTTATGAACAATGTGGTAGGGGGGTTACACCTTGATTATTATCAGCAGCCCAAAAAACATTATCTGTCAATAATATGCTCAGATGGCACAGTTTATTGGGAGTATGAGACCAACAGGGTTCTTCTCGAAAAAGCTTCTGGTGAAATAGTCGAAATGGCCCTGCCTGATAATTATGAACGAAATCAAATGTATTTAGCTGAAATGCAGCATTTCTTGGATATTTGTGAAAAAGGTGTTAAGCCAATATGTGGGTATAGCGATGGTAAGAAGTCGTTGGAATTAGCCCGGGGGATTTTACAATCAGGCAGATACAATAAGCGGATCATTTTGAATAATTAAGGAAAGCAAATGAAAAAAGATGAAATTCTAGCATTGATACCTGCACGAGGGAACTCCAAATCTATTCCCCGTAAGAATATTCGGGACTTCGCTGGTTATCCGTTAATTGCGTATAGCATAATAGCCGCCCTTCGGTCCAAGCATGTTACGCGTGTGATCGTGTCAACGGATAATGAAGAGATCGCTGCTGTTTCCCGAGAATTTGGAGCCGAGACCCCATTTTCTCGTCCGGCGGAATTGGCTCGAGATGACACGATGGATTTTCCTGTTTTTGAACACGCACTTCTCTGGTTGGAAAAAAACGAAAAATATAAACCTGAAATGATCGTTCAATTACGCGCGACTTCACCAGTAATTCCAATTAGGCTGATAGATGACGCAATTGAAGCGTTAATTAACCATCCAGAGGCAGATTCAATCAGAGGGGTTGTGCCTTCGGGGCAGAACCCATATAAGATGTGGCATATTCAAGCCAATGGAACCATGAAGCCAGTTTTACAAATTGATGGGCTTTCTGAGTCTTATAATACACCGCGACAAAAATTGCCGGAGACATACTGGCAAACAGGGCATATTGATGTTTTACGGCGAGAGACGATCCTAGGAAAACGGTCTATGAGTGGAGACACAATTATTCCTGTTGTTATCGACCCTGCATTTGCAATAGATATTGATACGCTTTTAGATTGGAAGCGGGCTGAACGATTAGTCAAAGAGGGGGAGATAGACATGATTTATCCCGGGAACTCCCCCCGGGTATTTCCTGAACAAGTGAAACTGCTCGTTCTAGATTTTGATGGTGTGCTAACCGATAATCGCGTATGGGTTGACCAGAATGGAAAAGAAACCATCGCTGCCAGCAGGTCAGATGGGATGGGGTTGGAAATACTGCGAAGATTGACGGATATTGAAGTGGTTGTTATGTCAAAGGAAACAAACCCTGTGGTAACAGCTAGATGTAACAAACTTGGAATACAGGTTTTCCAAAGTGTAAATCAGAAAGAAAAAGCTCTTGTCGATCTTATTAACGAAAAGAAGATCAACTCAGAAGAAGTAGTGTATGTCGGAAATGATCTTAATGATACTGATTGTTTTCCGATTGCTGGATATGCAGCAGTACCTAATGATGCGTTTGTAATCGCAAGGAGAAGTGCAGATCTTGTGCTCGATCATCCAGGTGGAATCGGTGCGGTGCGTGAAATTTGTGAAATGTTAATAGAAAAATTTTCAATTCACGAATATAAAGGATCTTAGCGATATAATTGATTTCCTTAAAAACTATGATTTGTCCTTAATGATTATGGAGTAAGTAAATGATTGATATAAATTTTTATATGAAAGTTCATGATTTGAAATATCGAGTCATGCAAGGTGAAAAATTTTCCCGGGAATTATTAATTGACAGGTTAGAAGAATTCCGCTCCCCTGACCCTGTTATGTATAACATTGAAACAACAAATGCATGTAATATGCGCTGTGAGATGTGCCCACGTACAACAATGATGACTCGGCCAGTCGAAACGATGAACAAGGATCTTTTCAAAAAGATCATTGATCAACTTCGCCCATGGACTGATTCAGAGTGGAATACGTGGCAAAAATTTGTTGAAGACAAATTTGCAATCAAACCTAATGACATGGCTGAAAACCACTTCTTTCTTTATGTGATTCCAAAAGTGATTGTGCTGCATGGGTATGGTGACCCTCTTCTGGATAAGAACATACCTGATTATGTTGAGTGGATGACGAAAAAAGGGCTGCCTAGCTATTTTAGCTGTAACCCTGCCAATATCAATATGGCGCGCACAATTGAAACTTTTGAGAATGGATTGGATTATATAAAATATTCTATTGAAAGCGTTGATGATATTCGCCACAAAGAAGTTCGCGGGCAGCAGTCGAATTTCACCCAGAGTTATAGAGATATTGTTGAGTTATTAAATATCAAAGCGCAGCGTAATTTTCAAACAACAATTGTCATTACGATGATCAATCTTAACAAGCCGTGGCAGCAGGAGGAATTCGAAAAACTGAGGGAAGCATTTAAGGGTATGGATGTCTATGTTTACCTAAAGAGTCAGGACCAACAATGGTATGAGGATAATAAACAGGAAACACAATCTATCCACTGGATTGAGTTTTGTCAATTCCCCTGGTCATCTATGACCATAAAATCAAATGGTGAATCGGTACAATGTGTCGAGGATT
>CBDAFG010000119.1:0-47777 GCA_965195205.1 uncultured Pelolinea sp.
CGATATTGCGCGCCTCAGCGGATTTTCAGTATCAGGCCGCACTTATTCTGACGGGAAAGAGGGAAATCTGGGCTTATATCAGCACTGGGTGGTGAAATTCTAAGCTGATTTCAACATTTGAACGTCAAGAGAAGGGTAAGCTGCGGCAAGATGAATATTTCTCCAACGACTAGATCAAAGGAGCGTTCATGTGAACATATACCCAGCTTACCCATAACCACCAGAGATACCAGATGATTACCTTGTTGAAAGCAAGCCAATCAAGGACTGAAACATCCCTTCCCGGCTGGCAAACTGCCTGTGCGAGGACGGTTCAGGATAACATGCATGCTAATTGGTTCGGCAATAATGACTAACGTTCGCCGAATACAACACTACTTGGAAACAAAGAAAAAACTAGAAGTGGAACAGCCTTTGGTTTCTTTTTTTGCTTTACTAAAAACTGATTTCTGCGTTTGGACGGTTCAAAATTTGAGTTTAGGTTGTTAAAGGACGAGTTCTTGCAGTAAAGTCTTATATTGTATCTTTTAGTGCCTCTATTGAGTGGAATACGAATAATTAATTTAAATAACCAACTTCCATTAATTAATAATCTTCGAGAAGAAATTCAAATATTAATACTTGTAATTGCTTTTGATATAGAGGTGTTTGTTTTAAGGGTAATATTCGTTTCCCCGCCAGAAATTCATGAAGAACAGGAAGAAAAAATCGAGACCCTTGAAGGTAGTTTCATTTCCCCAAATCTAATATTCTCGGTTCTATCATTAAGCGAAGCAATTAAAAATAAAAAAAGATATGCGAGTATCGTTGTAGAAAATCAAGAAGATTTTGAAATTGAAGATTTTTACGGAGTTAACGAAGTAATTTATTCTCAACCCCCCCGTTTATTGGAATGGGAAGATTTTACCAGATTTATAAATCCAAGCGGGTTTCCTATTGAAATAGATGGAAAAACCGATAAAGACAAAATTACATTAGCAAACAAAGGAGGAAGGGCAAGATTCAATATTGCAGAACAGGGATATAAGGAGATCATTTTCTTAAATCATAACGACCCAAGACCTATTCAATATGGTGACGAATTTAAAATAAAGATAATTTTTAGAGGAAAGGCACAGAATAAATTAATCAAGCCAATAGAAAAAACCTATAGATTATATTGTGCTTATCGAGATGATGTGGAAAAAGAAGACATATTTATAGTTGATTTTGAAGAATATTAGGAATTTGGGAATGATGAATTAATCATCATATAACTCCTTGTTCATCCCTACCGTCAAGGGATACTCGCCTATTGTAGAATCAAGGAAGATTTGACAACTGAACAAAAAAGTCTCAATTCGATGCTGTTATGATCTAAAAATGGCTAGTGATTAGGATTATTTTCTAAGTCCGTGAGGTCGGCGGTTTATATCTTGATTATAAATATGTGAAAATGTATCCCAACAGGAATTGCATCAATATCCGCCTGGTCATGATTACCTTTTGTACAATTTGAATTTGTATACCCACAAGAGTCAAACTGCCTTCCGCTAGGTTTCTGGTTCGAGTCCAGATCGAGGAGCTTTTTATTATAATCGTATAATTGAACTCAAGAAACTTATTGTTTCCTTGGCTTTCTGATAAACTCTTCGCCCAAAAACCATTACTTTTTCAACAGCCTGAGATCTGTTATGGTTAACTCTCGATGATTTTTGGTTTTGAAAAAGAAAATATCTGATGGTATGAAGAGAAGATTAGAATTATAGCTGTTAATAAAAGACTGATCCAAAACACATATTCAGGAAGTGAAATAACGGCAGTGTCACTCATGCTCAAACGGATCGCGACTTGATCGCAAAACGCCACGAATGGCCAGGCAAACATCCCTAATAAACGGCCGAGTGGAGGAGTAACCAATCCAAACAGAACTGCCAAACCACCCACTGCCATGATCAGCGGCTGTAAGGGCGCAACGAGAAAATTAGCGAATAGACTTATTAAAGACAACTCCGCATTTAACTTAAAAAGAACTGGGAAAACAACCAGTGAAGCGGAAAAAGTTGTTGTGAAGAGGGTCACGACAGGCATAAACTTGTCAATAGAATGAACAGATATTTTCTTTTCTAGTATCCGTCTGATTAAATCATCAATTGGATCAACGAGCGTAAGGAGTGCTAAAGTAGCCAAAAAAGATAATTGGAAACTGATATTCCAGAGTAGAAATGGGTTAATAATTAACATAACTGCACCTGCCAGGGTAAGATTATTGATACCGATTATCCGGCGTCCAATTTGATAAGCAGGTAATGCAATTAACGCCATAATCGCTGCGCGAACTACCGGCAGGTCAGCTCCAACAAGCAAAGTATAAAAAAGGATTGAGCACACTATTGCAGTGACTGATCCTTTCAAGCCAAATAAACGGCGGAAAGAGCGGGAGATAAATTGTGCAATGACTGTAATATTGAATCCCGAGATTGCAATGATATGGATCGTACCGCTTGCCCGATACGCATTCCAAAGATATTCAGGAATACCGCTTTCTATCCCTAACAATATCCCAGACAAAACAGAAGATTCAGGAAATGGCATAAGGTTATATATTGTCTTGTGAGCTCGTTCGCGCAATCTGTACAGGAAATCCATAATCTTGCTGCCGTTACCGTAGGATATGGTTTGGATATATGGGAAGGCCATCCCAGTAAATAATCTCTGTTGTGCGGAACGTGAAGTGATGGGAAGAGAGTCGGTGTCAAAGGTTTGTTTTAATGAGCCTGCTAATGTAAGGCGGTCTCCGTACCGAATATTAAATCCGGCCGGAAGTAAAACTGACATATCTCCCTTTACCTTCACTTCCTCTCCGCCAATTTCAATTGATTCGCTTTTGATAACAGCAGAGGTTAGATTGTTAGCTCTATAGGGATCTGATTTGACTACGCCAGTTAATAATATCTGCGTGTCAGACACATACCACAGCAGTTTGCCTGGCGAGAAAACAGGCAATGCGCTCTGAAACCGCGCGCCCCCGATAAAAAACGCACATAAGATTAATGCAAATGGTATCCGGAAGATGGGGTGTGATAATAGCGGATGATTTCTGTTTCTGAAATGGAAGCATTCAAATAAAGTTAATACCAGGCACATGAACGCAGCTGATGCCCAAATATAAAAGGGAAACAAAAAGAATGATGCTGTAAATATTCCGATTATGATCGCTAGGCAGAACCAGAATAAAGGCATGATAATTTACCGCTTTTTATTCAACAACTTGGCCACGATAGACACCTCGATATGATTTTGGCAGCAGCGCTGCGATGCGCAGCATCAGCTCATGGGTCCATTTTTTTAAATCCTGCGACCTGCTTCCTCGCTCGAATGGTGGAATGATGAAGGGTTCGCCAAAACGAACCGTTAATCTTGGGCGGCGAAAATGGGCCAGTTCGGTCAGGGCAGTTTCTGTTCCGGTGATGCCCACAGGAACAATTGGAGCGCCAGTTTTGACCGCAAGCATCAGCGTGCCGGGTTTTCCTGTTTGTAATTGCCCGTTTTTAGAGCGAGTGCCTTCTGGGGCAATTCCAAGTGCAAGCCCTTCACTTAAAGCTTTGGACGCTGTGCGGATGGCTGTAAAATCAGCAATATCCCGATTGATCCAGATTCCCTCCGCAGTATTGGTGAGCCATGCTACGAAAGATTTCCCCTTATATTTTGTGGTGACTAACGCGGTGATATCTGGTCGTGCGGGGTTAACCATCATCAGGGGTGCATCCAGGTGGCTCATATGGTTGATTGCCAGGATCACACCGCCCTCTTTAGGGACGTTTTCTGCACCAATGAATTTAGACACCGTTAATGTCTTTACTAGAAATCGAACAATGTTCTGGATAGTATCTTTTTTCATGTGAATTGATTATATGTCTGAATTAACCCCTGTTTTATAAATTAGTTATTGATCAAAGATATTTAAAGGGATGGTTCAGTTGGTCTTGCAAGATCCTGCCGCAAACGCGAGTTTATACTTAATGTGATCGCGATAACACTGACGAATACAATTATTATAAAGATCAAAGAAATGATACTGCTGATGCCAGAAATTTCCATCCCCGGTTTATTAAATAACGAGGAAGAAAAACCAGAAAGCAGGGACATAGAATTCCACACACCGTGCAGGATAGTAGCTGTAATAATATATAAGACACCTCTAACAAACTTCTTCTGGCGCCAACTACGAGCCAATCCATATCCAACTAATCCGCTTAATCCAATATGAAGTACGCCAGTTGCCGCACGCAGCACAATAGCGATCAACCAATCTTGACTACCCGTTTGGATCACAATTCCTGCGCTTTCCAATATTGCAAATGCGCCTCCGCTGATCAATCCCAATGAAAACCCTTCAAACTCTTCCAAAGGGCGGCTAAGAAGGAACCATGTTGACATTGGTTTGAAGATTTCTTCGATCAGGGGAGCGATTAATCCAAGGATCAAGAAAATAGCAGTTGAGATTATGGGCTGTTTCATTATTTCATACAGGATTTGCTCAAGTTCTACAATCCCACCTTGATATTGGTTTATATTTTTAATAAATGAATGGAGTTGGCTGCTCAAATTTGGCTGAAATCCCAACCTGATCGTTACGGCAACCGTGGCGATTGCAGTTAGGAGCAGTTCAATACTTATGATGACTATCGGTGTAATAGTTAACCCAATTGTGAGAGTGCCCCATTCCCGTAATTTAGTGCTGCGCGGAAGCCCCCTGCGTGAAAATTCTATCAACCACCATACAGGGATGAATACTGCAGCGACTGTTAATGGGGCAAGAAGGAATACTTTATTTTCCTCACGGCTGATGAAAAACCCGATAGTTATTATCAACAGCCACAGAAGGAGGAAATAATTCGCTTTCTGAAGTAAAGATTTTTTTGATTGGCGGATAGGTTTTTTTTGAAGTTTCTTGATCGAAGTGATCAACGTGGGCACATTCAGCATGCCAATAGAAATCAATAACACGCTGGTCGATAAGGCGGTCATTTCGTCAGAAGCGGTGATGCTGGTTTCGGAAAAACCGTACGTGCTGATCAAAGTTAGTACGGCCGCTGTTACTCCAATTAAAATACCCAGCGCGCTGAGCACAAACAAAAGAACGCTGGGTATATTGAGTTTTTTGGACGACATTAATTTTCGTGAATGGTTACAGTCAGGATGCGGTCGATCACTGGATCAAATATATTTTCTCGCAGTTCAAATGCGTTTACTACATCCATTCCGTCAGTCACTTCACCAAAGATGGTTCTGCCCTGCTGTCCTTCCAAACTGGTTTTGTTGATAAAGAAGGTGCTTCCGTTAATTCCAGGTCCAAGATAGAGGGTTGCTAATTTGCCGACATCGACCAATGAATGATCAGCGCTTAATTCATCCAGATAAGCGTACCCTGGTCCACCGAAACCAGTATCTGATGGATCGCCTGATAAGGCATATTCATTAGCGGCGATGAATGGAAGTCCGTCATACCAGCCTTCCTGCGCGAGGAAAATAAAGCTGCTCACGGCATATTGTGCGCTGTCGACAAACAGATCGACAATGATATCGCCTTTTGTGGTGCTGATGGTGGCGGAATAATTCTTGTCTTGTGTAACGATTGGAGGGCATGCATCATATTCTTTTTCTTGGTTCTTGATCAACTGGACGAAGAAGGAGAATGTGTCAACACTGCGTTGCTGATCTTGAGGCCATTCGTACCCATTGATGAACCACGTTGGTGTACCTCCGAACCCAAAGCTATTTGCAGAATCCGCGGCAGCTTGCACCTTTTTAACGATCTCGGTGCTGTACATATCCTCAAAGAATTGGGTTGGTTCTATTCCCAACTCAACAACATGTTTTTCCAGCCATGCTTTAAAATCATCCTCTGCGACTGAACCCCAGAACGCATCTTCCGGGAGATCGGCATGTTCAGGAATTTCAGTATATTTTGTTTTACGGTCGAACATGTAATTCTTGAATTCGTTATACTTTCCCTGTTTCTCGGCTGCTTCCATTGCTTGCGCGGCTAAAAAGGATTTATCCTGAAATAGAAAGTGACGGAATACCAGCCGTACATCATCCGGATAACGCTCCTGGATCTCAGTTAGTAATTGTTCGAAGCCGGCACAGGCAGGACACGTCAGTTGGCTATATTCAAGGAAAGTCACCACCGCGTCATCTGGTCCAACTACCAAATCATCTTCCGTAACAGGGGGAAGCCCCGGAAAAGGGGTAACTAATATATTGTCCATATAACTAAATGGTTTGCAGGGTTCGTCAGCATTGGTGAATGGACTGTCCTCGGAAGCGGCGTCTTCATTAGCGGGATCAACGACATCCTCTTCTTCGACTACGGCGGTTGCGGCAGGTTCTGGAGCCTGGGATGGTTCTTCCGTATTGCCGCACGCAGCCAACAGAATAGCCGCTATAAAAAGGATTGGGAACAGCTTTTTTTTCATGGATGTTTACCTCTCTCTTCTATGTAATATTATTAGGATAATTTAGACAAATATAGTAATAATGTAGATTTAATTTTAGATTGTACCATAGCTGGTTTTTGATTGGCATCTAGGATGATCCATCTATTTGGTTCTTCTTTTGCCATTTTCAGATATCCGTCACGGACACGCTTGTGGTACTGCAGTTGATATGCGTCCATGCGATTCCATTCTCCACCTCCTTTTTGCCGGCGCCGCAGCCCAATTTCCGGTTCCAGGTCAAATAAGAAAGTAATATCTGGCGTTAAGCCGCCCGTAGCGAAAGCAAGCACTTTTTTGATTAAACCGATGTCATTTTCATGGCCATATCCTTGATATGCCAATGTGGAATCAGCGTATCGGTCAAGCAGGACGATTTCTCCCATTTCCAGGTGCGGTTGGATGATCTCTTCTACCAACTGTGCGCGAGCTGCGCAAAAAAGTAATGTTTCTGCGCGCGGCAGCATACTTGTGTTCCCCATTTTCATTAATATTTCACGTACCTGGTCGCCAATGCTGGTGCCGCCTGGTTCCCGCGCAAGATATACATCATATCCTTCTTCTTGGAGAAATTCAGCAGTTGGTTTCATTTGCAGTGTTTTTCCGCTGCCGTCTGGTCCTTCAAAGGTGATGAACATCTGTTACTCCTGGAATACCCTGACGTGCCGGTTGGGTTCCTTTCCATAAGAATGGGAGACAAGTTCCGCTTGCCGAATTAATTCATGCTGCAGCCGGCGGACGCGTGCGGAGGCTGATGGCAGGTCAACCCAATGCTGTCCGTTGCGGACTGCTTCAATTGCGTTGAGAGCTTGTTGATTAATCTGCTCTAGATTAAGTTGGTTCCCGGACACTTCCGTAAGGTTGAACAGCTCAATCAGCACTTGTTCTATTTGAGAGTTTGAATTTGTGCGCAGTACAAATATCGGCAAACCCAACTCCTCAGCGTCGAGGACAGGTTTCTGCTTGTTACGATAATATGATTTTAATGTGATTAGCACATCGGCTTGATCCAAGCTTCGAACAATGTTTGCAGGGACTCCCAATCGTTTCGCTGATTGCTGTAAGCGATTTCGTGCGACTCCATATGGAAAAACGGATATCTTTTTAAGGGAAACAGGAGAAGAAACAATATTTTGAGAACTTGAAATATTATGGTTATTTTGATGGTTAGGTTTTTCTTTTTTATTAATTGAACCGTTTTGGGACGATCGTTTCAGGCCTTGAGAGGCGGCTCGTTGTTTTGAATTGCGGGGTTTCTGTTTCTGAATATGGGTTCGGCCTTTTTCATCTCTGTGCCGGATCTCTGGTTCAAGCGTGAATCCTCTCAGTATCGAATCCACTGCGGTAGCAACATCCTGGTGGATAACCAGCCGGTCGCGTTGCTGAATTTCGATAAGGATGTCGAAAGTAGATGGTGCGCGGCGCTCCAAAACAGTTTTCTGTGTTCCCCGTCGGCGTGCTTCATCATCAGACAGGGTGACAGATTCTATCCCGCCAATAAGGTCAGACAACGTTGGGTTGAGAAGAAGATTTTCAAGCGTTCGTCCATGGGCGGTTGCAACCAATTGAACTCCGCGTTCAGCAATTGTCCGCGCAGCAGCGGCTTCTAGTTCGCGTCCGATCTCATCAATAATGATCACTTCTGGATTGTGGTTCTCAACCGCTTCTATCATTACTTCGTGCTGTAAGGATGGTTGTGAAACTTGCATACGCCTGGCGCGTCCCACTGCTGGGTGCGGAACATCTCCATCGCCCCCAATCTCATTGGATGTATCCACTATCACAACCCGGGTCTTTTCTGCCAGAATACGCGCAGTTTCCCGCAGCATGGTGGTTTTCCCAATGCCCGGACGTCCTAACAATAAAACACTCTTTCCAGACATAATGAGATCTTCAATGATATCTGTCGTTCCGTAAACCGCACGCCCAACCCTGCAGGTTAGTCCAATAACCGCCCTGTGCTTATTGCGCATAGCGGATATGCGGTGAAGTGTTCGTTCTATTCCTGCGCGATTATCAGCATCAAATTCACCAACGAGAGACACAATCTCGTCAATTTCAGCCTGAGTCGCTTCGTGATTTGCAATGAACAATTCGCGGTCAATAAAACGAGCCATTGGTACTCGTCCAAGATCGACCACAATCTCAAGAAGGTCATCGGAGTTGTTTGCAGTTTTGATCGACTCAGCGTAATCTTTAGGTAGAACTGCTAATAAACCGGGCAGGTCGTCGGTTATATGATGCTGCGGCATGCTTTTAAAAACCCTTTTGATTCAAAATTTCTCATTTGGATATTCAATTATATATTATCTTCGCTGCCGTTTATTTTGATAATTGGGGTTACTACATCAGTACGGCGATTGTTTCTTGAATGAATAAAGTTTGAAGAAGGAAGAATTTTACGCACGGCTAAGTGTTTTACCATTATTTCATGACGTGGCTGAATCACTGTAATCTGATCGGCTAATGTAGTTTCAATCCACCGTTGGCTGGACATTTCCACCAGGTAATGGACAGGTGTGTGGTGAAAAAATTTGCTAACGAGGACATTTAAAACTGCCTTTGTAAAAGGCAGCTTGGGTTCAATTATTGGCGTGATCATTACTTTATTAGGAGAGGTCACCGCATAGGCGTAACCGCATGCCGTTCCCTTGTGGAACAGAATAAACGCGGGTGGTTTCTTGGTGGCAGGTGGAGTGATGGCTTTTTCATTAGGGGAAAGAAGTCTATTTTGAAGCAGGTCGATTGAAAGTAAATCAGAAGATTTTACTTTTCTCCATTTAAATTCTTGCGCATTGTCGGCTAGAAAATTAGTTCTATACCGCCAAATCTTCTGCCAAATAGAAGGTGAGTATCCAGCGTTGGATAGCGCTTCATAGGCATACCCCTCATTAATTACGGTTCCTGTGAGAAAATGCAAGCCGCGTAATCCAGCTTCTATAGCCAGGTTGTCAAGAATATCGCCAAATATCGCCTTTTCTTGATTGGATTGGTCAAATATCCATAGAAGGCGCCCACCCGTATGTTCAATTTCTACCTGTCCAATTGCAACAGCGTTAACGAGATTTGTTCGAATGGCGCGTGTATACAAATTGACGGGAAACATCAAACATTCTAATCCTATGCTGCTTGGAATACATTGAAAACCGCGCATGAGAAAAAGTTCTGTGTTCAACCACAGAACTTTTTTACGATGGCGGTACAATGTCACAATATCATATAAAGAGATCGCCGAGTTATTTATCGAATCATCTCCAAGAAATAACGGTGGAATCTGTCGTCAGGCGTTAGCTCCGGGTGGAATGATGTGGCCAGCCATTTTCCTTGCTTGGCAGCAACTATTTGTCCATTTGGCAATTCAGCAAGTGCTTCTGCTCCTCCAGTTACACTTTCAATAAGTGGAGCGCGGATAAATATGGCATGAAACGGAGGGTTTATTTTTGAAACCTTCGCGAGGGCTGGTATTTCCAGATCTATTTCAAAGCTATCTACTTGACGGCCAAAAGCGTTGCGGTCTACCTGGATATCCATGATCTCAAGCAATGGCTGGGATCGCCTGGCATCTTTTGACAGGAATATGCTCCCTGCGCACGTTCCCCAAACCGCGTGATTCATAGCAAAAGAGCGCAGAGGATCCATCAGGCCAAAATCGACAGCTAATTTTCCGATCGTAGTTGATTCTCCGCCAGGAATAATCAGCCCATCCAACCCGCTCAGGTCACCCGGGAGGCGTACCTGTGACGAGGTGACGGTTAGGTTTTCCAGAATCTTTTGATGTTCTAGGAAATCACCTTGCAGGGCTAATACGCCAATTTTCACGGTTTACCAACCGCGGTTAGCGATCAATTCTTGGTCTGGAATATTTCCGATTTGGCGTCCTACCATTGCTTCACCGAGATCGCGGCTGATTTCAGCCAAGATTTTTGGATTATTAAAATGAGTAACGGCTTTAACGATCGCGTCAGCTCGCTTGGCTGGATCACCGGATTTAAAGATGCCAGAGCCAACAAAAATGCCATCAACGCCCAACTGCATCATCAGTGCGGCGTCCGCTGGAGTGGCAATGCCGCCTGCAGCGAAATTTACCACTGGAACCCGACCGAGTTCCTTTGTTTCCATAACAAGTGAGTATGGCGCCCCGATTTCTTTTGCGAACGCCATTACCTCTTCTTCAGGAAGGGTCATAAGGTGTCGAATGTCTCCAAATATGCGGCGTGCGTGGCGAACCGCTTCAACCACATCCCCGGTGCCCGCTTCACCTTTTGTGCGGATCATCGCAGCCCCCTCCCCAATTCTGCGGAGCGCTTCCCCTAAATTCCGGGCTCCACAGACAAACGGGATTTTGAATAAATGCTTGTTAATATGGTGGTCCACATCAGCGGGTGTCAATACTTCAGATTCATCCACATAATCAACCCCTAGCGACTCCAAGATTTGAGCTTCAACAAAATGCCCGATCCGCGCTTTTGCCATGACCGGGATAGTTACAGTGTCCATAATCTTCAAGATTAGTTCAGGATCGCTCATGCGAGCGACGCCGCCATCCGCGCGGATGTCAGCTGGGACACGTTCAAGTGCCATTACAGCGGAAGCGCCAGCTTTTTCTGCGATTCGAGCGTGCTCGGGCGTGACCACATCCATGATAACGCCGCCCTTCAACATTTGGGCTAATCCTTTTTTTACTGCAAAGGTGCCAGTTTCAGCTGTCATTAATATGCCTCCAAGATTGATATTAAACCAATTTTACCACGCAGGCGTTCACGTGAATTTTCTGGTGTTGTTAAAAAAACAAAAAACTATTGTTTCACGTGAAACAATAATCAATGTGGATGACCGAGGAGATTCTCTCTGAGATAATAAGGTTGTATTGGTAAAACGTGATGAAAACAAAAAAAATGAGTTGCCTCGTTGCTATGTGGTAAATGTGTGATAAAAAGCGGGTTTATGGGGGCAATTAATAAATTTATTTATTAGCGACAATATATCCAATCGCGGTGCTGTGTTCTTCGTTCATTATCAGCCTGAGAGAATGATTTTTGCGGTATTTATTAACCTCGATTACTCTCAGCCGTTTTTTTAAAATATCATCAGCTGGGATCAAATCTGCCAGGACGTTTGGAGAGTGATAGAAGAAAGCTGGCTGAAAAATACTTTGGGGGTCATCCAGGATAATCGCAAGCGGATAAATTTGGGCTTCAAGAAGATCTTGAAAAAAGTGAGTGCCTAAAGAAGGTTCCGGGGCAGAGCCTATGTTTTTTCCGGAAATTTCGATCAGCGCGCGGGTGTTGTAGATGTCGCTGTAACTAATAGGGATACCCAGGTCGGCGTTAGTGCTTCCCCACCTTCCAGGGCCGATAAAGATTGAAGTTTTCCCTTTAAGTGCTTTATTAACCTTCCCGATCGTACGTGCCAATTCAAATCTTTCGTTCATTTGCAGATTGAAATATTCGGTTGGCGGAACGAATAAGACGTAGTTAATGTCGTTGATTACCCCTTGTGGAATCATGAAGCGTGTTTGCAAAATTACGTCTCTTTCGGGTAAATGGCCTGGGATTTGCGTTTCTTTGCCTTTTGCTAGGTGGCTCTGCGGGCGGCATTGAAGGAAGGTGAAATGTAGATCTGGTTTACCCTTGTTGTCTACTTTGATATCCAGGGTGAATTCAAGATCGACGGGATATTCATATGAAGCCTCTAATATCCGTAAAAAATGGCGCATCCTTTCGGCAAAAGGTGTTCTGAGCAGGAGATCTTCAAAGGTCAATATTAATTTACCCTTATCCTTTTCCATCAACCGCGATCGTAGCGATGAAAAAAACCCTTCCTCGCTGATCTGGGCAATATAGCGCAACGGAGGATAATCCGCATCTAGAACATCATGGATTGATGTGGTTTTGAAAGTGTTATCATCCAGGTCAAGCAAATCCACAAATTTTTGGGAGCAGCGTTCCATTGTGCGCTGGTCGGGTGTAGGGCGTAGTAAAGGATGGCTTAATGCAATCAGGCGGGGATAATCATTCCCTACCCGGTCCACTGCACGCGTTCCTAATCCCCAAACAAGGCGTACGAATCCGTCTTCACGCCGAATTTGTGGTGCCCAGCGGTACAGGTTTCGGCTGAATGCGACCCCTGAAGCATCTGGAAAAAAGTATTTCTTAAATGAGTTTCCCTCAACAACCATAATGAGAATAGCCATTCGCTCATCGTAATCCTGAAACCCTTTATTCCTTCGGTAAAGAAGTGCGTCGGGATTAAGTGTTGAGGCGTATACTTTCGCGATAGCGTTAGTAAAGGCTGAAAGTTTTGCTGTTTCATCCCCTTGATTGGCTAAAAAATAACTCTCGTATTTTCCAGCGAAAGAGGTTCCGAAACTATCTTCTAATAAACTGGATGACCGCACGATCAGCGGTTTATCTCCGACCTGCTCTAAGATATCTTGTAATTTTTCAATGATGTCAGAGGGAAACTGGCTGCTGGTAAATTCTTCGACTATGTGTGGATAATCTGCCCGCATCCTATCTTCGGTTTTGTATTTTTGGTCATTCCATCTTTCCAGATCGTTCATTGCGAAGAAAGAATACATCTCGTTCGAGCCGATGAAATAGTATTCTGGTTTGTTGATACATGATTGTAGCTCTTCTGGTAATTCATCAACGAGGATCCGGTGTGCCAACAGCATTCCCGCTGCTTTTCCGCCGATGCGGCCGGCACCAATCTTTCGTGACCGAATTTCAGCCAGGTCCGGGATAGTAAACCAGCGCTTGGCGATGTTAACATATGGTAATTGGTCGCTGATCATCGTGCGGATCAACACAACGCGGGACTCTTCTAAGTGATGCTCATATTGGGTACGTTCTTCTGGCGGTAACCTGAGAATTGACCAGGCATGCTCAAAGATCAATTCTTGTGGAGCTTGTTCTGGATTAAATGTAAGCGCCGGGTCAGTTTGCTCAACCCCTCGTTCATTTAATATATTAGTGATAATTAACTGAAAGAGGTCAAAAGATAAATGCTGACTAAAAATCAAATCGGTTAATTGATCGCGAATGCGTGTGTGTCTTTCTTCCCATATTTCCGCTGGTTCTTCACCTACAGGGTTTATCAAGCCTTCTCGTTCCTGGGATAGAATTGCCTGCTTGCGTACCTGAGCTTCAAAATCTTGTTTCAGGATGACATTACGGTTGTAAAGCTCTCGGCGCATATGCTTGCGCATACGGCCAGCTAATATCGGATACTGGCCTAAAGCTAGGGTGATGCTCATTAAACGGTCAGTTGAGTTAGAAAATGACTGCATTGGTTATTTACTATACATTTACGGTTGTGTTGTCTAAATTACCAAAAAATATTTTTGTTGCTAAGTCAGTTTAAGTTCGCACAACGTACAAAAAAGGCCATGTTATATATACGTAAGTATAAAATATATCCTTGTTTACCCAAGATGCATAGGCATTATTACATGGTGAAAATTATCATTACCCACTGGTGAGAGCAGCCCAGGTGTGTTATTAGCATTGGTTTCTAATATTGTATTTGGGGTACCGATAACTTCCAGTACTTCACTCAAGTAACGAACATTAAAGGCAACCAGCAGTTCTGGTCCTTCAATATTCGCATCTACAACTACTTCCCCTGATCCCATCTCTTCTGATTGTGTGCTGAATTCGACCGTGCCGGGTGCACCATCCTGCGGCTGAAAATTAAGGCGGATCACATTGTTTCCTTCACGGGCAATGATCTCGGCTTGTCGGCATGCTTTTAAAAACTCGTTTGTTGAAATTACGGTACGGGTTTTAAAACTGCGTGGAATTATGGCACGGTAATCCGGAAAATTACCCTCGATCAATTGGGTTACAAGCTCTGCATTTTTCATGTGAAAAATAGCTTGTCCCCGATCCGGAGGAACTATCATCGTTACTGTTTCGTTGCCGTCTGTAGCGATTCTGGCAAGTTCACTGAGTGAACGGGCAGGGATGATCACTTTCACAGGGTTATCTTGTGAAGCTGATAATTCGGCAGTGCGAACGGAAATCCGGAACCCATCTGTGGCGGCTAAGGATAACTTATTATTATTAATTTCCATCAATACGCCCTGAAGTACTGGGCGTGATTCTTCGCTTGAAGCCGCAAAACTAACTTGGTGAATCATTTCTTTGAAATCCGCTATGTTCAATTCCACACCGCTTGAAAGATCAGGCGATGGCATAGGAGGAAACTCCTGCGCATCAATTCCTTTGATATCAAAATTAGAAGTTCCACAGTGGATGTTGAGGGTTTGAGTGCGTGTATTGAGGGATAAATTTACCTTATCGGCTGGAAGGGTGTTGACAAGGTCAAAGAAGATCCGTGCCGGGATAGTTATGCTGCCTTCTTCTTCAATATTCGCGCCTATCCAACAAGTGATACCTAATTCCAGGTTTGTAGCAGAAAGGCGCAATCGCCCGTTATCTGTAGCGATCAAAATATTATTTAGTACTGGCAGGGTGCTTCGGGGGGATACTGCCCGAGAGACCATCCCTAATCCATAGGCAAGTTGTGCTTGGGTGATTGTTAGCTTCATCGTAAAAGCCCTCCCATTTAGAATTTTATTTCAAAGAAAGTATACAATAATTTGTTAACTTATCTTATATATTGTAAGATAAAAAAAGCGAAACTGCTATTGTTTCGCTTTTTGGTTTCTATTGAGAAAATCTAATTATATCCACCCTCTGAGCTGCATTGCTTTGACCACTCGGTTTATTGCCACTATATAAGCAGCATCCCGCATGTAGACCTTTTCTTTTTCAAACATTTCATACACGCTTTGAAAAGCAATTGTCATTTTCTCGTCGAGTCGTTGTAAAACCTCATCTCGCGGCCAGTAATAATTCATGTCGTTTTGAACACCCTCAAAATATGACATGGTTACACCGCCCGCATTGCATAAGAAATCAGGGATTACAAACACGCCGCGTTTTTTCAATTGCTCATCTGCCTCCATCGTAGTAGGGCCATTTGCCCCTTCTGCAATGATCCGAACCTTATCTGATATCATTCCGACTGTTTCAGCGTTTATTTGACCTTCAATCGCTGCTGGGATAAGCACATCTACATCTTTCCTGATCCACCCTGTGCCCTCTTCAATTTCATACCCGGCAGATTTTGATTTTTCTTTATCGATTGCCCCGTATTGATTGGTGATGGTTTGTAAAAAAACCGGATCAATTCCCTTTAAATGGCTTATGGTATAGCTCATGCGGTCATCACGATCCCAATATGAAACTGCCATAACTTTCCCTTTTAATATTGTTGTGAAACCAATGGCAGCATATTGGGCGACATTGCCAAAACCCTGGATAGACGCACTGCACTTACCTGGGTCGATTTTCATCTTTTTCATCGCCTCGCGGATAGTAAAGACCACGCCAAAACCTGTTGCTTCTGTTCGCCCAAGTGAGCCCCCGCTGCCCACAGGTTTTCCTGTAATTACACCTGGTGAATATTCACCGGAAAGTTTTGAGTACTCATCCATCATCCACCCCATCATTTGTGGGGTTGTGCCTACATCCGGGGCTGGAACATCCCGTCGTGAACCAATCTCCCGCCAAATTTTCTGGATATATCCTCGGCAAAGGTTTTCCTTTTCTGTGTTTGTTAATGTGGCCGAGTCAACAATAACTCCGCCTTTTCCTCCACCTAATGGAATATTTGCTACAGCGCACTTCCAGGTCATCCAGGTTGCCAGAGCCCGCACCGTATCGATTGTTTCAGATGGGTGGAAGCGTATGCCGCCCTTGCAAGGACCAATAGCGTCATTATGCTGTACACGAAACCCGTTGTAGATTTTGATATTCCCGCTGTCCATATGGACAGGGATGCGAAAGCTAAATTCGCGCATTGGCCATCGCAGATAATCTCTTACTTGCTGATCCAAATTCAACTGGTCTGCGACCCGGTCAAATTGTTGTTGAACCATTTGAAAAGCGTTTGTTGTGACGTTCATAATTTCTCCTTACTTTTCAACACATAGGCCTTTTGCGTTTTAGTATTAATCGATGGATCAAGGTATATGGGCGAGAATTGCTACTTTATATTAGTCTAAAAGGATTGCGGTTTTCGTCAATATGATGAATATCCTTAGCTGATTAAATATTATCAACATTGTGCTGAGGATAATAAGAGACTCATACTCTCAATAAGAGTTTAAGGTAAATCAATTTATTTCACAACAATAACAAAATTCATGAGATGCAGAGTTTTTAAACGAAAACTATATTTGTATCTGCTTTCTCAGGAGAGTAAATCCGTGAATTGTTTGTTATGGTAAGTAAACTACAATTTTTTTGAATTCAATTGTTCTTGTAATAATTTCTTGACGACCTGCGGGTTTGCTTTTCCTCTTGCGTTCTGCATCACCTGCCCGAAAAGCCAATTGATAATGGTTTCTTTACCATTCAAATATGCTTTTACTTCCTCAGGGTTACTAACAAGCACGGTGTCAACCATGTCGTTGATCAGTTTACTATCGGAGACTTGCTGCAGCCCTTTCCCCTTGACGATCACTTCAGCGGATTTTCCACTTTCAAGCATTTCTACCAACACTTCTTTTCCGGTAGATTGGTTTATGATCCCCTTCTCCACCAGCATGATCAGAGCTGTGAAATCGGCAGGATTTATTTTGAGCTTTCCCAAAGTGCTTCCATTCTGTTTAATCCATGCAAACAAGTCGGTAAGCATCCAATTGACAATGGCTTTTGGAGCGAGCGAAGGATCTGCTTGTACACACGCTTCGAAAAATTCCGTAGTTTCCTTCTCTTCAATTAAACGCTCAATAGCTTCCGTCTGAAGTTTGTATTCAATCATATAGCGTTCGCGCTTTGCATTAGGTAATTCTGGCATTCCCGACGATATTTTTGATATCCATTTTTGGTCCACAATTAATGGTGGCAGATCAGGTTCGGGAAAATAACGGTAATCATTTGCATTCTCTTTGCTGCGTTGTGAGAAAGTTTTCCCTGCTGTTTCATCCCAGCCAAGTGTTTGCTGGTGGACTTTCTCTCCTTTATCCAAAGTTGATTTTTGAATACCCGTTTGATAGATGATTGCATTTTCCATTGCTTTAAAACTGTTCAGGTTCTTAACCTCAACACGGGTGCCTAATTCTTTACAGCCTTCTGGACGCAAAGAAAGATTTGCTTCAAACCGCATAACTCCTTTTTCCATGTCACCGCTTGAAACACCGATTGTCCGCAGCAGCAGCCGTAATTCACGGCTGTATGCTGCCACATCTTCAACTGAGTGCATATCTGGTTCACTGACGATTTCTAGCAGCGGAACACCTGCTCTATTTAGATTAACTAGTGAGTAGGGTTTTCCATCCTGGACAACATGGGTGAGTTTGCCAGTGTCCTCTTCAAGATGTGCTCTGTGAATGCGGATATATTTAGCGCCTTCGCTAGTGTGGATAAGCAATTTCCCGTTTTCCGCGAGAGGATATTCATATTGAGATATTTGATATCCTTTGGGTAAGTCCGGGTAGAAGTAATTCTTTCGGGCAAAAATGCTTGTCTGGTTGATCTCGCATTCCAGAGCGATCGCTGCGCGCAGGGCAAGCTCAACTGCATTTTGGTTGATCACTGGTAATGTGCCCGGCATCCCGCAGCATACAGGGCAGGTCGAGATATTGGGAGGCGAGATTGTATTGTCAACAACCGCGCAGGAGCAGAACATTTTTGAACGTGTTGATAGTTCTACGTGAACTTCTAATCCGATATCAATATTATATTTTGTCAATTTAAATACCTGTTTGTGTTTTAACCTATTAATTATAGTATGTAAAGAAGTTTGTATATTTAGCGATGAAAAGTTGTGGCTTCGCTTACATTAAAAACAGAGCATAAATTAAAAAGCACCTCATTGTTGAGGTGCTTTATTGATCTCGCATATATTTAGAGTGATTTCACAAACTGATCAATGCGATCCAGAGCTTCTTCAATTTGGTCAACAGCAGTTGCATAAGAACAGCGTACAAACCCTTTTCCTGCTAGTCCAAATGCGGAGCCGGGAACTGCTGCCACATGTTTTTCCTGGAGAAGCCGATTGGAGAACTCCTCATCATCTAAACCGGTCACGCTCACTTTTGGAAAGGCGTAGAAAGCCCCGCGCGGCTCGAATGTTGGCAGGCCAATATAGTTTAGACCTTCCACGATTAATTTGCGGCGGCGGTCGTACTCAACGATCATTTTTTGGACATCGTCTTCACAGGAGAGGAGCCCTTCCAGCGCACCGTATTGAGCCATAGTGGGAGCAGTCATGATGATATATTGATGAATGCGCGCTATCCCCTGCGTCAAACCGGTTGGCGCGCATACGAATCCGATCCGCCACCCGGTCATTGCATAATTCTTAGAAAAACCGCTGACCAGGATTGTCCGCTCTCGCATGCCCGGCAGAGCAGAAAAACAGACATGTTCCACACTGTATACAAGACGGTCATAGATCTCGTCTGAAATAACAATCAGGTCGTGCTTCTCGGCAATTTTTCCGATCGCGATCAGCGTTTCTTTATCCGCCACAGCGCCGGTAGGATTATTGGGGAAATTAATCAAGATGGCTTTCGTTTTATTAGTAACCGCTTTTTCCAGTTCTTCTGGATCCGGCATAAAATTGTTCTCCATCCTACAGGGGACCTCAACAGAAACTCCGCCTGCCAGCGTTATTACACCCTGGTAAGAAACAAAGCAGGGTGTGGGAAGGATTACCTCATCACCGGGATTCAAAATCGCATTGCATGCAACAACTAACGCCTCAGAACCGCCCACTGTAATGACGATTTCATCCTTGGGGCTGTAACTGACTGCGTATAGGTTCTCAATATGCTGGCTTAACGCTTCGCGCAGCGGCATAATTCCCCGGTTAGATGTGTAATGTGTTTTGTGCTCCCGCAGGGATTTGATACCAGCATCAACGATAGCTGACGGTGAATCAAAATCAGGCTCGCCAATCCCTAATGAGATCACTTCTTTCATTGTGGATGCGATCTCGAAGAATTTCCGAATACCAGAAGGTTTTAAAGAGGCCACTCGTTCAGCCAAGTATGATTTTGACATATTTTCTCCTCAATTATAAAACTTGTATTTTCCGGCCAAATTAGTCGGTGTGTGTTCTTAATGGATACTAAATCTCAATCCAGGAATTATCCCCAATATTCATGATTTTTGCTCGTCCGCGTACAGCGGCGGACCGCCCGATGATTGAATTCTCAAGTACCATGTTGCTGATCATTGCACCTTGCTCAACGATCGAATTCTTTAGAATGGTATTTTCAATTACCGCATCCTGGCTTACGGAAACATGCGGTCCGATCACGCTGTTCTTTATCTCAGCTTCTGGATGAATGTAAACTGGTGCAATAATGGTGACTTTTTCGCGTTTGCCAGCAGTGAAACTGTTGTCATTACCGTTTTCCAACAAATAGCGATTGGTTTCCAGCAGTGCTCCCGGTTTTCCTGCATCCAACCATATATCCACTGGCTGCGCACGCATTGTAGACCCGGCTTTGATCATCAAGTTGATTGCGTCAACTAAAAAGAACTCCCCATTTAAAGAAATATCTTCATCTAATTGCTGTTGGATCGCAGCCACTAAATCCTCACCTTTTTTGAAGTAGTAAAAGCCAACTACTGCTAGATTGTTCTCCATTCCTGTTGGCTTTTCAATCAGGCGTGTAATGTGGCCTGCTTTGGTTACTTCCGCAACTCCAAACCGGCGCGGGTCTGGTACTGCTTTTACCCATGCAACCCCATTTAAAGTTTCTTTATCTAAAAAGGAAAGATCTGCTTCGATTAATGTATCTGAAAACGCCATCAGCATTGGTCCTTTCAGATATTCTTTTGCCAGGTACAGGGCATCGGATTGCCCGCGCATCTCTTCCTGGATAACGTAACGCACTTTTTTATCAGGGTGTTTTTCCCGCATATAGGGGATTACCTGATCTTCCTGATTGGGGCCAAGTATAAGCACAAATTGCGCATCTTTGAATTGCGGGACGGATTGGAATTGGTTCAATACATAATCTAAGACAGTCTTACCAGCCAGATGGATCAGCGGTTTTGGCTTGCTCCATGTTTGCGGTCTCATTCGTGTTCCCAGCCCGGCCATTGGTATAGCGATGGTAAAGGTTTCAGACAAGAAATCCTCCTAAGTGTTGGTTTCTATAGATTGTACATCAGGTTGCTATACTAAAGTAATGGTTGAAAGGATGAAAATTGCTGATTTTCATCACAAAACGATGGCAGAAAACGTAGAAATACCATAATTATTTATATGGACAAAGTTTATTTGAATAAATTCAAGCAAGAAATAACTGGTCTGACAATATCTGTTTTGCGGGATAATAAACGATTGTTTTTCAAGCGAATGTCTCCTAATGACCCTCCCTGGTGTTGAAAATACGGTGTATGAATATGGATACGGTAGATTTCTGCGCATTTAGCAGATCTTATGATAATTTCTCCCGCTATCTGCTCTAGACGAGCGCTCCTATGGCCGAGCACTGCGCCAGCGCCTGACGGGGCAGGCAACGATCTCGTTATTGGCGAATGCACGGCTACTCGCTGCGAGAGATATACCGCTGCATATCCGCCTGGTGATCTCTCAGGTTATAGCGACGAACAAATCGAAGAATTGTGTTTCTATACCGCTGCTAATGGCAGCCTAATTTCCATTGGCGGGTAAAATATGTATGGATCGTACTAAAGGGTAATATTATAGATGAATGATAAAGGACAGATCTGATGAATAAAATAATTTGTGTGGTTGATAATAAAGCGCTTAAAGAGACAGGCCTTAAGACTGAACATGGCCTGGCCTTTTGGATCGAAACCAAAAACGGTATAGTTCTTTTTGATACGGGGCAGACAGCGGATGTGTTGGCACACAACATGTCATTGCTGAATCTTAGTGTGAAGGATATTAATGCAGTGGCTATCAGCCACGCGCACTTTGACCATACAGGCGGCCTGGAGGCTGTTCTTCCTGAAAACCCCAGTTTAATCATGTATGCTAATAAAGATGTATTCCGCCCTAAATTTTCTCTGCGTGATGGGAAATATAATCCAAGCGGGTTTGAAATGAGACGGGAAGAGTATACCAAGAGGGTTGAGGTTCGCCTGAGTGATGCGCCGATGGAAATATTCCCCGACTTATGGACCACCGGGGAGATCGTCCAACGGGTGGAACCGGAAGGGCGCAGCAGCACCCATTTTATACGTGATAGCGAAGGATGGCAGCCAGACCCATATCGAGATGATATGTCACTGGTGCTGAAGCTGCAGGAAGGACTGGTTGTAATCTGCGGATGCTGCCATGCGGGGTTGCTGAATACGCTCGCGCATGTGGAAGAAAACTTTGAAGGACCAATTATTGCAGTAATGGGCGGAACGCACCTGATGACAGCTGATGGCAAATTGATGAATCATGTGATCAATGTGCTTGATGAGCGATATTCTGACCTTCTTTTTTACCTGAACCACTGCACCGGTGACGAAGCCATTAAAGCATTGGCGAACGCATTTGGTGAACGAGTTCAACCATTTCCCTCGGGTACGACTGTCACATTCAATGATTAACTAATATAACCGTATGCATCCTCGTAAAGATATTAAGGCCAATCAGCGCCGACCCGCAGCATCCTTTAACCGCCGAAATTTTATGGGTGGCTTATGGCATTGGGCATTTCTGACGTTGGGTGTCTCGCTAACGCAGCCGACAACAGTGATCTCTGCTTTTGTGGCGGACTTGACTGGCTCAACGATATGGGTAGGCGGTTTATCGACGACCCTCATGGTTGCTGGAGTGATTCCCCAGCTTTTTGTTGCCCGCCTGATCGAGCCCCGTCCGCGAAAGATGCCCTATTTAATGATCGCTATTTATCTGAGAGTGATCAGCTGGGGGATCCTGGCATGGTCCATTTATGTTTTTGGCGGGCAGGACCCAATGGTGCTTGCGGGAATATTGGTAGGTATGCTGGTTATCTTTTATGCGGGGGGAGGACTTGGAGCTATTCCATATACCGATATTATTGGGAAGATCATTCCACCGAACAAACGCGGGGCATTTTTTGGCGGAAGAGGGATTCTGGCTGGCCCTCTTTCTGTAGGTGCGGCATTTGCGGCAAGATATATCCTTGCTAATATGCCTTATCCGAATAATTATGCTCTTTTGTTTGGCATAGCTGCAGTTGGATTGGCGATATCATCAATCGGTTTTTGGGTGATACGTGAGCCGATATTGGCAAACACACAAAAAAAGCCGCAATCGTGGCCCGAATTCCGGCAGCATCTTCTTTCTGTTAGCCGGGAGTTGAGACCATTGATTACCGCGCAGTTACTGACGGGCTTTAGTTTGATTGTTTTGCCTTTCTATGTGGTGTACGCACGTGAGCAGTTGGGCGCTCCAGCGGATTCGGTGGGGTGGTTTTTACTGGCACAGGTGCTGGGCGGATCACTTTCCAATCTTGTTTGGGGGCGGATTGTGGATACATCTGGAAGCCAAAGAATGTTATTCATATGCGCTGTCATATCAGCCATGACGCCATTGTTTGCGGTTGTGTTAGGCTCATTCAACTGGGTGGCGCTGCTGCCGATCTTTTTCTTTGCCGGGGCGGTTTATAACGGGCGCAAGGTTGGCTTCCAGAGCGCGCTGCTTGAAGTATCCCCTGCTGCCGAAAGAAGCACCTATACCGGATTGAACGCGGTACTAACCCTACCCGTGGCATTTTTGTCTTTGGTGGCAGGCCTACTTTTGCAATATTGGTCTTATCCAGTATTATTCCTTATTGCTTCCGCTTTCATAGGATCAGGCGCGGTTGTGATATACCGATGGTCATTAGAAGCTGGTCAACCAAACTGATGGATAACAGTGCATTCTTGCCCACAACGCTTAAAGAGGTAAAACGAAGAGGTTGGGATGCGTTGGACGTGGTGTTAGTCAGCGGGGATTCATATATAGACAGCCCTTATATAGGTGCGGCTGTGATCGGGCGGGTGCTGGAGAAGGCCGGATATCGTGTGGGGATCATCTCGCAGCCGGACATTACTTCTCCGAAGGACATCACCCGATTAGGTGAACCGCGTTTATTCTGGGGTGTGACAGGGGGAAGCGTGGATTCCATGGTCGCGAATTACACGGCCAGCCGCAGAAAGCGCCGTAAGGATGATTATACGCCGGGCGGCGAGAATGATCGACGACCTAATAGGGCGGTGATCGCTTATACAAACTTGATCCAGCGTTTTTTCAAGGGCACAGTCCCAATTGTACTGGGAGGAATAGAAGCGTCTTTACGGCGGGTCGTGCATTACGACTTCTGGGATGATGCCATCCGCCGTTCGATCTTGTTTGATGCAAAGGCTGATTACCTGCTGTATGGGATGGCAGAGCGTTCGGTAGTGCAGTTGGCAGACGCGCTGAAGAAGCGGGAGGATGTAACCCCCATCCGGGGTTTATGTTATGTTGCCCAGGAGCCGCCGGGGGACTATCTGGAATTGCCGTCTTATGAGCAGGTCAGAGGGGATAAGAATGCGTTTATTGATATGTTTCATGCTTTCTATAAGAATAATGAACCTTTGAACGCCCGCGGATTGGTGCAGAAGCACGGCCGCCGTTATCTTGTGCAGAATACACCTGCCGAGTATCTCTCCCAAGCAGAAATGGACGCGGTTTACGCGCTGCCGTATCAGCGCGCGCAACATCCGTATTATGAGGTGCAGGGAAAGGTGCGTGCGCTTGAGACGATCCGCTTCTCGATCAATTCTCAGCACGGCTGCTACGGGGAGTGCAATTTCTGCTCGATCGCTGTCCATGAGGGGCGCACTGTGCGTTGGCGGAGTGAGAGATCTGTTGTCGCTGAAGCGGAAGTAATCGCCCAACTGCCAGATTTCAAGGGGTATATCCTGGATGTGGGTGGGCCAACAGCGAATATGTATGGCTTCGAATGTTCAATAAAGCTAAAGGACGGTGCCTGCCAGGATAAGCGCTGTATTTATCCGGCGGTGTGCGGCGCGCTGAAACCGACCCACAAGAGGCAGATCGCGCTCCTCAAGCGGTTGCGGAAGATACCCGGGGTAAAGAAGGTCTTTGTGGCTTCTGGCATCAGGTATGACTTAGTATTGGAAGATAAGCGGCATGGAGACGACTATCTGAAGGAGATTACCCGCCACCACGTATCCGGACAATTGAAGGTTGCACCGGAGCACAGTGAGGATGGGGTGTTGAGCGCGATGGGTAAACCGGGGCACGCGGACCTGCTAGCTTTCAAGCGGAAGTTTGACCAATTCTCGAAGGAGGCAGGGAAAGAACAGTACCTGACCTATTATCTAATTGCCGCGCACCCGGGCTGCACAGAGACGGATATGAGGCGGTTGAAGCAGTTTGCCAGCCGCGAGCTGCATATCTCCCCGGAGCAGGTGCAGTTATTCACGCCGCTGCCCTCTACCTATTCTGCGCTGATGTATCATACTGAGATGGACCCGTTCACGAGAAAACAGATCTTTGTGGAGAAGGACGCGGGGCGCCGTGAACGGCAGAAGCAGATCGTGACGCGCAAGCCGGGACGGGGGAAGAAGAAGCACTGAGGAACGGTGGTATTTTGGCAGGGTTCTACAGACATGTGCGCAGGATGAGGTTACTATCAAAAGCAAGAAATGTGAGGATATTGCATTGATATAATCGAGTAAGGATGGCTATATTTCTTAAATATTATTAAAACAGCAGGGTATATGCTTTCTCATTAAAACATCCATATAATTTAAGTGGTGGCTAAGGTAAGGAGAATTCTATGTTGGAAAATTTACTTCAAATTAGTATAAATGTCATCAATTTTTTACAGACACAAGTCGCTTGGCTGTCGCCGGCAATGAAATTCTTTACCTTTTTAGGGAATGAAGAATTTTATTTGCTGATTATGCCATTTTTGGTCTGGTCAGTGGACTATGAGCTTGGCCTGCGGCTGGGAGTTATGTTGATGTTGAGCGGTAGTTTAAACTTTTTCTTAAAAATAGGCTTTCACCAGCCGCGCCCATACTGGGTTTCATCCAAAATTAAGGATTTAGCCGCCCCAATGGGGAGTTTTGGGCTGCCTTCTGGCCATTCTCAAAACGCTGCATCAGTATTTGGTCTAATAGTGACCTCAACAAAGCGAAAATGGCTTAGGATTTTGATTATTTTCACGATAATAATGGTTGCGTTTTCACGCTTATATCTGGGTGTTCACTCTATTACAGATATTCTTGTGGGTCTTCTGGTGGGAGTTTTCATCCTGTGGATTTTCTTGAAATTTGAGGAGAGAACCACAAAATATTTTCAGCGCCAGAAGATTATCGTCCGCATTATGCTTGTATTTGGCATTTCAATTGCCCTGACCTTGTTGGGAATTCTTTTTGTTGATGTTTTCCAGGGTATTTCCCTTCCGAATGAGTGGATTCAAAATGCAGCCATCGCTCATCCAGAAGAGGGGATATCTCCCTTTGCTATTGATGGATTGGTTACAGCGACCGCTACTTTGTTTGGGTTATTAGCAGGCGGGATATGGGTGAAAGAGAAAGGCGGGTATAGAGCTAACACAGGACCATTTTTGAAGCATATCATTCGTTTCATTATTGGTTTGGCGGGCATATTGCTGATTTGGAAAGGTCTGGGAGGTGTTTTCCCGAGAAACGGAGATGTATTAAGTTTCAGTCTGCGGTATTTTCGCTATGCTTTGATCGGTTTATGGATAACTGGCATTGCACCTTCAATTTTTATCCGTACAAAATTAGGGGAGAAAGAAATTTAAATCATTGGACAGTTATTTTCTTCGTCCTGTGTAACTTGTGGGCACAATTTGCCAGCCGCGAGCTGCATATCTCCCCGGAGCAAGTGCAGTTGTTCACACCGCTGCCTTCTACATATCTTGCGCTGATGTATCATACTGAGATAGACTCGTTCACGAGAAAACCGATCTTTGCGGAGAAGGACGCGGGACGCCGTGAACAGCAGAAACTTACCTGAAGAAAACGGTTGAAAAATATGCGCTCATCGCTCCCAAACTGGCAGACTGGATAGAAGTCAATATTCCAGAAGGATTCACCGTGTTCGCTTTTCCAGGAGCGCATCAAAAACGGTTGCGCACATCTAATTATCTGGAACGGTTAAGCCAGGAGATCAAACGGCGCACACGGGTGGTGCGTGTATTTCCAAATGAGCAGTCATGCTTGCGCTTGATTTCAGCTATTCTGATGGAGATTAGCGAAGATTGGGAATACGGTAAATTGTATTTGAGGATGGAGAGTAGTTAGTGTATTATCTAAATATTGAAATGATCTGTGATCAATTTTACAGAAAAGATGTTACATAATCGACACCGCACAACATTGACGTGATTAAATAATAAAACTATAATGTTGTATATAGAAAGACTCGAAAAAGGTAAATCCAAGAGGGTGGATTTGCAAAGCTATGGATCTGAAGTATTTTATTTTGATTGCCAAGCCGCCGAAGGTCGAAAATTGAAATTAGAAAGAATCGTTTTATAGAAAAAGCGGAATTGGCAAGAGTCAACGAAGCTTTTTTTTTATCGAGATGAGATAGGAAGATGATGATGTGCTTTGAGAGAATTTGTATTGATTACATAAGGAGAAGAAAAACGATCTTCAATGTATCCATTTCTCTGATTTATTGTGAAGATTATAAAAGAGGTTAGATATTACGATGAAAAATGAACAAATTTCTGTTTTCGCGGTTGACTGCGGTGCAACAAATTGGCGCCTATTCCGATCTATTTATGAAATAAAACACGGAAATGCGAAAATCATCAACGAACCGCAATGTTCTCCTTTGACCAGTTTTACAAGCAGACAGCTTCCTGCAGCGATATTTTTTGATGAAAAAGATAAAAAAGTCATTGAATTTGGTGAAACGGCATTGAATCATCTTGAAGAAGAAACCACCAGGAAAAGAGTGCGTTACTTTTTCAAGCCAAGCATTGGAAATCATTTAATTGATAATCCACAACCGCACCAGATGAATTATTCACATAAAGAAGCGATGATGTATACATCAGAACTCCTTAAAAACTTAATTCAACAAATACAAAAAGAAAAATGGCGCTCCAGCCAGTTTAATAAAAATATCCGATTTATTTTTTCCTATCCTGTTCATTGGGAATTTGATCATAATGGAGAGATTTTTCAGGATTTTAGAAATACAGTACTTAATGTTTTTTCGGAAAAGGATCGTGATCTGATCGGATTTGTTACTGAACCGGAAGGCGCCGTTTTAGCTTTATCACGAACTGATCTGTTGAAGGAAATTAGTGATAAGAAGATAACTTTACTGGTTGATGTGGGTGGAAGTACAACTGATATCGTTGCTGGAAAAATTAATAATGAATCGGGCGGCTTGGATTTTCTGGGGCGTTATGGTGAACCGTTTGGAGGCGGATTGTTTGACTTTCAGGTCGCAAATTATATCGCTGATCAATTAATGATTCCATCGGCAGCGCTATCCGAAGACCCTTCTATTCTAATATCTCTCAGTTTGCAAAGTCAACGGCTCAAAGAAGCGCTCAGCAAGCAGCTGCTGCAGTTAGATGACTCGGAAGCTTCCGCTAATCGAACCTGCACAATTATTTTGGAAAATGGTGAGGTTTATCGGAAAGTAATTCATCTGGAGAAAAGCAATTTCGACGAAATTACGGAAAATCTCCAATCTATATTTAAAGACCTCGTTGAAAATGCGCTTCAGCACATGCAAATCACCGAAGAATCGTTGGGGCAGGTTGTCCTGGTTGGGGGCGGATCAAAATTATTCTGCATTGTTCAATATCTGCGAGAACGTTTTGGAAAAGAGAAAGTGCTGTTAGCAGATAATCCGGATGAATTGGTATCACAGGGGATTGGGTACCAATTTGGGCGTGAATTTGATGATATTGCTCCAAGCATCGTTTTTTCAATTGAAGATGAGGATGGTGCAGCGCAATCAGAAAATAGTGAACCACAATTTTGTTTACAGATAAAGGATGGGGAGAGATATCCTCTGCGAAATAGTAAAAATACCATAGGCAGGTCCATATCGAATGATATACCCCTAAACGATCAAAAATCTTCTCGTTTCCACGCGGAAATTTCTGTAAATGGAGACGAAGTGTTTATTTTGGATTTTGAATCAACAAATGGAACTTATATTAATGGGAAAAGGATCAAGCCAAAAGAAGCAAACTCTGTAACTTCAAAAGATGAAATCCGGATTGGGGATTCAACATTAACAATTAATCGAATGAGATAATGCCCGTGGAGCTGTTGATGAATGATGAATTAGAAGACAAAAAAATTGAAAAAATCGGGGATTTTGAGGAGGGTATTAGTATTCCTACGGGTGAAGATCTAATTAGAACTGGTGATCTTATTTCGAAATCATTAATGTTTGCTTTAAAGCGCAGCTATCTTCGCAGCCGTGTGATAAATAATGGGACTATCCAGATTGTTGAGGACAGCATTCCACCCCAGTTAGATGTCGCGTTAATAAAAATTTCGCAAGTTGGAAAGCCGGTTGAAGAAGTTTTTGAACAATATTTTTCAGCCATACAAACCGCATTGGCAGCATCACATGACAATCGTTATACATTCTTATATATCATTAGCAGCGATGGATTGCGAAACCAGATTTATTTTGGTGTTGCAGCAAGAGAAGAGGGTTCACAACCCAGGATTTTCGCTGAGCAAATGGGAGAATTTCTTTGTTCTAATTGGCCGGGCACAAAAACGGAACTTGTTGATGATTATTCAACTGTAATAAAAGACTTTCATAAACCAATTGGTGATCATAAATACGCCCATTGTTTTACAGGTATACCATCATTTAAATCCGATGATGTAAAAAAAGATACCAATCAAAGTATTGACCAATTTATGCGCGGGCTGAGGAATAAACCGTATGTCTATTTGGTGATTGCTGAACCAATGGACGAAGAGGAAGTGGACGATATTATTCTGAATACTCGAACTCTTGCGAATGAGGTGCATGCATTCGTGAAAACAACTATCCAGAAAAGCACCAGCAAAGGTTTTTCTACAACTGAAACAACTTCTGAAACAAAATCTGAATCAGAATCAAAGACGAAAGGGATTTCAAAATCAACAACTGCCGGAAAAAATAAAGGTGTTTTAGGGACAACTTTGGAGAATGCTAAAGGAGCTAAGAAAGGCCTTGTGGGGTTGGGTGCTGTCGCTTTGGGTGGTCTTTTTTATTCAGTTGGCGGAGCTTTTCTGATGTCCGGTATGCTTGGAATGTTTGGACAATTGCTGCCATCAACTTCCGCTTCAGAGACAACCGGTGACTCTACCTCTATTGGGGACACAAGTGGAACAACCTCTGGGCAAACAGACAGTCGTGGTGAGACGGGCAGTGATTCGCTATCATTTGGCCGCGATTATTTAAACAAGCATGCAGAGGCAAGCGAAAAACTTTTGGAAAAAATCGAGAAACGCTTTGATAAAGCACTTTCGGAAGGTTGTTGGAATGTTGGAGTGTATCTAATTAGTGATCAAAAGGAGTCATCTGCACAGGGTCAAGCTCAATTGAAAGCGTTAGTCAGCGGAGAAAATACTTCAATGGAACCCATGCGGTCGCATGATATCGGTTCGATATGGAATGAAAAAGCCCAGGTATATATAGACGCATTTCACCAGCCGCCATTTGTTTTGCATAATCCTGAGGGAGAAAACACCATCGAGCATCCGCTGGGGAAGTATTACTCAGGATTGACCACACCCATGAACACTACAGAGTTGTCCCTGCTGGCAAATCTACCGCTGCGTGAAATACCCGGCATTCCATCTCAACCAACCGCATACTTCAGCCTTAACCCTCCTTATGTCCATAATCGAGAGAAAGTCTTGGAACTTGGAGATGTATTAGAGGGGGGTTCGTCAATTGGGAAGTTGCATTATGAGATTGATATAGATTCATTGAATCGGCATATCTTCATAACGGGTATCACAGGCAGTGGAAAATCGAATACCTGCCGCCGGATAATTCTTGAATTAATGCAGCGGGGCATCAACTTCATGGTGGTAGAACCAGCAAAAGATGAATATATGCAAATGGCTTTGGCAATAAATCAGGCAGACGGTTATAAGGAAAAAATCGCTGTTTACTCTCCCGGATGCAAAGAATGGAGAGGCATGAAGTTGGACAGCCTGCACATAAACCCGTTTGATATTATCCAAATACCCGGAGCTGAAACCCAGGTGATGGCTCATTTAGATCGGACCAAATCAATATTTAATGCAAGCTTCCCAATGCAGGAGATTTTACCTGTCATTCTAGAGGAAGCACTTGTTGATTTATATGACAGCCAGGGTTGGCTTCGTGATGAAATTCCAGATATGAACGCAGAAAGACCAACCGTTGAACAGCTTTATGAACGCATCACTCCGCTTGTAAAAGCGAGGGGATATGACCAAAGGATCACAGATAATATAGTCGCCGCATTAAAAACGAGGATTGGAAGCCTGCTGCGTGGATGGAAGCGGGATTTGTTCAATCATGCACGATCAACACCCTGGGAAGATATTTTTGACCGGCCAGTTGTGATTAACCTTTCCCGTATGGGGGATGATGCCGACAAAGGTTTCACAATGGCGATGCTGTTGAATTTTATGTATGAATACCGTTTAGCTCAGCATGGAAGCGAAGGCTCTCCTGAAAATATCGGTTTACGAAATCTGGCAATTTTTGAAGAAGCGCACCGAATATTGCGGGCGGTACCAAAGAGTGCTGAAGGAGCAAATCCACTGGCAAAAATGGGAGAGATGTTTTCTGATATTCTTTCCGAGATTCGGGTTTATGGTCAGGGCCTCGGGATTATTGATCAGATTCCTTCAAAACTCATTCCGGATGTACTGAAAAACACAAACCTCAAAGTTATCCACCGTTTGGTCGCAGCTGATGATAGAGAATCGATGGCAGGTGCTCTGGCACTTTCAAAAGAACAATCACAAGTAATCGCCAGATTAAAAACAGGACAGGCGATCGTTAGCGGAGTGCATGATGACATGGCATCATGGGTAAAGGTTGCGTATTCCCCATTACCCATACTTAATAAAAAGAAATAAACAGAAAAGGAGAGGAAGATATGTTTGAGGATTTTAATGAAGCGGAAGATAAGAAGTTTGAGCAATCAGAAAACAAGCTAGAGCCAGCAGTAGAAGAAATATTCAAAGAAGCTGGTTTACATACAGATACGCCTCCGGCTGAGCGGTCGGAATTGTTATCTGATGTACTCGGAGAAATGCCGAAGGAATTACAAGTTCAAGCGATTGAGGTGTGTGTTCAAGAGGCCTTTGAAATTGAGGAAGATCCAAAAATTGCATTGGTTTTAAGAAATATCATTAAAACAGGCTTGGGGCGCGGCCTGGAGCAGGATCTTAAAGATGAGATCGTGAAACTTGCTTATGAAATTGAAGATGATGCCCTTTTAGAGACCATGCTGCAAGAATTGGAAGACGCCGGCATCCTGGTTCGAAAAGTAGCAGATTATCAGGGATCTGCTCAAGAAATTAAACATGTTGAAACACCTGTTGAAGCACTAGTTGAAACACCTGTTGAAACACTAGTTGAAACACCAGTTGAAATAGTGGAAAAAGTGGAAGTTGTGGAGTATGACTTCTCTGGTGAGACTGTTCCTGAGGACTGGAAATTGAGCGGGGACGCCAAACTTACCGGTGATGGTGAGATTGATGAAGTCGGCGAGGGCTGGCTGAGATTGAGTGAGAATGAGGGATGGCAACTTGGGTATGCGTTTAACAATGAACCTCTGGAAACTGAAAATGGCCTGACCTTTAAGTTTGACTATTCCACATGGGGCGGTAACGGCGCGGACGGGTTCACATTTTTCCTGGTTGACGGCGAAACTGAATTGGACGAGTTTCATACTGGTGGTGTGGGCGGTTCTCTGGGATATGCACCACGCTATACATCTACTGAAGGGATGAGCAATGCCTATGTAGGTATTGGCTTCGATGAATTTGGTAATTTTTCGAATCCCATTGAAGGCAGGACGGGCGGTACGGAGCGCATTCAGGATTCTGTTGCCGTCCGCGGCGGCGGAGACGGCTTTGAAGGATACGAATTCATTGCTGGAACCGAGCGCCTTGAGGAAGGAATAGATACGCGAAAAGTTGCTGAACGCCCAGACCAATCAGGCAGCGGTGCGCGGAATGTCACTATCACATTCAAACCTGAAGAAGACACTTTCCATATGTCATTGGAAATGCAGTTTGGAGCAGATGGTGAGACCAAAGAACTGTTTTCTGATCTGCCCATTCCTGGAGAGGTTCCTGACACCCTTAAGTTTGGTTTCGTGGCGACCACAGGCGGGGCAACCAACTTTCATGAAGTATCTAATGTTTCCTCCCAGGAATCAGTAGAGGTTGAAGCTGTGGAAGAAACAACCGTTGAGGTTGAAGAAACTCTTGCTGAAGCAAAAGCAGAAATCTCGGTGGAAAAAGAAGCGCCAGCTGCGGAAGTCGAAACGCCAGCTGCGAAGGTAGAAACGCCAGTCGAGAAAACAGAAGCGCCGGCCGAGAAGGCGGAAAAGGAAGCACCAGATGGAAATGCTGAGTTAAGCTGAATAGAATATCTTTAAATACAAAGAAAAGGATACAGAGATCAAGCTATCTTAGAAGATCTTATAAAACTTTGTGTCTGTTTGTATTGAGGAGTATAGTTATTAGAAAATAAAATCAATGGGAGTGTGAAAAAGACGAGATTGTTTAGTCGTCTTTAACAACGCAGATTTCTTCATCTTCGGAAGAGATCTAATTCAATATATATCTTGATATTGGGAGAAGATATGGATTCTGATGGTGGTGTTAATAAACCGGTTGATAATAATGAAAATGAAGATGTTACCTTCGTTGATATGGAGGGGCTGGATGACGATGAGAAAACAATCGTTGATATTGAGTGTGAAACAGAAGAGAAACCGGTAGAAGATGGGCAAACAGACATTTTCGGTTTTTTAATCATCAGAAATGGCGAGCATCGAGGTCGGGTTTACCAGGTAAAAAGCGGAACAACCATTGGCCGCAATGAAGGGGATATTATTATTCGAGATCCACAAATGTCGCGAAAACATGTGAAGATCTTTGTTAAAAAAGGGGAATTCTATATTGAAGATTTAAAAACGATCAACAAAACGTCTATCAATGGAAAAGCAATTACTAAATCAACTAAAGTGAAGCAGGATGATTTGATCTTGATTGGTGAGACTGAATTTGAATTCAAGGTTCTTCATTAATATAAAGATGAGTGAAATACTGCAATTTACCTACAGCCAGCTTTCTGATTGTGGAAAAACAAGATTAATAAACGAGGATTATGTTGGTTGTTATATCCCAAACAGCAAATCGGAGCTGAATTTAGCGGGAAGCTTGTTCCTTGTTGCGGATGGAGTTGGAGGGGCTGCTTCAGGCAGGAAAGCCAGCAAAATCGCGGTTCACCATATTCTTCAGGAATACTATGAAAACAGCATCACAGACCCGGGCTTGCAGCTGCAAATTTCAGTTGATAAGGCAAACCAGAAGCTATATGATCTTTCACAAAATACCGAGGAACAAGGAACCCACGCAACCACAATTGTGGCAGCTTTGATCCATAAAAGGAAATTATTTGTTTGCTCTGTTGGGGACAGCCGTGCATACTTGATCAGAAATCGAAATATTGAACAAATAACTTCGGATCACACTCTTGTAAACCATCTGCTTGAAAAAGGAGTAATAACTCTTGAGGAAGCAAAAACCCATCCACGCCGGAATGTGATCACCCGCAGCCTGGGAGTTAAAGATCATATTTCGGTTGATAGATTCACGCGAGATTTGCAGATTGATGATAATATTTTGTTGTGTTCAGACGGGGTGACACGCTATATTCAGGATGAAGAAATGGTTCGAATAATTGGTACTAATATATCAGAGAGTACAGCCCAGTCTTTTATCGATTTGGCGAATGAACGCGGCGGAAAAGATAATATTTCAGTTTGTATAATTCATATTACTGGCAAGGAGATATTGGAATGAAAAAAGGTGATCGTGTCCTGAAAAAATATACTATTGAGGAAAATTTATTTGAAGATCGGTTTTCTGATATATATATCGCATATAAGGGTCCAGTTGCTTTCGATATTTACGTGCTTGATCCAAAGTTAGTGCCAGTAGAAGCATCAATTGCAATATTGAATGCCACTGCAGAAACTTTTATTCATGCGGAATCCGAATATATTCAAAAAATGGTTGAATATGGCACCTATAAAGAAAGTGTTGTGCTGGTTTACGAACATATTGTTGGAGACTCGATTCAAAAAGCGATGCCGCGAATGGGGTTCCCGTTAAAAACAGCACTTAATATTGCCGACCGCACCGCAAAGTGTATTGAAGAATTTGCGAAAACTGGAATTCCCCATGCAAACCTTAATTCAAATCACATTATCTTAGAAGTAGAAGGCGGATTGAAAGTAACGGGTTGGGGCGCGGCGGCTGCCGCCCAATTGTGCCATTTAATTGAGAAAAATAAAACTCCAAGGGTTGATTCTGACGCGCCAGAGTTATCAAAGAATATCACTCCAAGCGTCCAAACGGATATTTATTCTTTGGGTGTAATTCTCTATTGGATGGTTACAGGGACCCCATTAAAAACAATAGTGGATGGGGGTGGATTGCGAACAAGGCAAAATGAATGGCCGAGCAAAATTAAACCCGGTCTGCCCCCTGAAGTAGATGAATTGGTGATTAAATGCGTGACCCAGAAAAAAGAAAAAAGGATGCAAAATGTTGAAGAAGTCATCGATGGGATCACTAAGGTCTATCAAGGATTAAAGATGGGCGAGAACCAGACAATTATTGAAGGAACGACGGATTCCAGAGATTCTCAAATTGGAGAAACAATAGGAGGTTTTCGCATCAAAGAAAGGATAGGTAAGGGCGGAATGGCTGAGGTTTATAAGGCGTATGAACCTGCTTTGGATCGATATGTCGCGTTGAAAATCTTGCCAAAGCATCTTGTCAATAACAAGGATTTTTTATCCCGATTTCGTAGGGAAGCAAGGTCTGTCGCGAAAGGGAATCATCCGTCAATTATTCCAATATATAAATATGGTGAGGAGAATGGCCAAATTTACATTGCGATGCAGTTTGTTGAAGAGGGAACGTTAAAAGACATTATTGGCGAACCCCTGGATCTCAAGCGCGCTATTCTTCTGACAATAAAAGTCGCTAAAGCTTTGAAATATGCTCATTTAAAAGGTGTTGTGCACCGTGATATAAAACCTGCAAATATTCTTCTGGCTGAAAATGATTGGCCGCTGGTAACGGACTTTGGTTTAGCGAGGATGATGAGCGGTGAAGACCAAATCACCCGCGCGGGATCTGGTGTCGGCACACCGGCTTATATGTCACCGGAACAAGGGCAGGGAAGAGATGTTGACGCGAGAAGTGATATTTATTCTCTCGGCATTATTTTATTTGAGATGCTCACGGGCCTGGTTCCTTTTAAATCTGAATCCCACACATCTACGATCATCAAACAAATCACCGAGCCCCTTCCAGATCCAAAAAAACTCAACAAAAAATTACCAGATTCTATCGTCAATGTGATTTATAGGGCTACCGCAAAAGACCCAAAAGACCGCTACCAGGATGCAGGTGAACTAATTGAAGACCTAGGCAGAGTTCTTGATGATTCAACAGTAAGAAGAGTTTCAAAATCCGTGAGAAAATATAAATTTGGGAGTAGAAAAACTCCCAAATGGATTTGGGCTGTGGCGGGCGCTGCCGTACTTGGGGCTGCTGCGTTTCTAATATTTAATCCCTTCAAAGGTCTCCATCATAATCAAAGTGTTGGCATGATGCCCGCATTGGAAGCACTGCCATCAGAAGTAACCTCAGTTCTTTCGAACGCTGAAATAATTTTCAGTGATTCTTTCGAAGTTGAGGATAGTTCTTCACGTTATACCTTAACTAATCATGATTATGAACATGGTAATGCCATAACTTTAAGCACTTTTGGTATTCCTCCAATCGGGGTCTTGGTGGATAATGTAAGTGTGGGAGGAAAAGGGAATGCCGCTTTATTCTCGTTCCTTGTGCAAGAAGACGCAGAAATTTTAGTCGCCTTCCAGACTGGAGAACGAGATACAGACAATTATCTTTTATGGGGGCTAGGACATTCTCCTGACGGTCCAGATAATTTCGTTTACTACATTGGACAAAATTATAGAGAAGTACCTATACCTGTACCTGGTAATTTCAATATGACATTTGATACATGGTATTATGGTCTGTTTGCCCTTGTTGACCATGACAAGTATTTCGTTAGAGTATGGGAAGCGGCAAATCCAATCCGTCGGGCTGATTTCTACGCTGATGTCGATGCGGATACTGTTGGGCGTGAATGGCAAGCGTACGTTATTGTCTTTGATCATCATCTGGATATAGGTGATTATCTTCAGATTACGTTTGACGAGCTTATTCCGAACCTGACCCCGGAAAAGATCAGCCTGGAGTCAAATTAACAAATATTATTTTTGATACAAATTACAGAACGATGCAGAAATGTCAAGCTTCCAAATATGGTTTTACTTTTGCGTAGAAATTTTTGAATTAGTAGAAAACTTAGTATAAGAAGTTATTTAGCCGCCTTTCCTTATTTCGTGTGATACTATGAAAGCGTCCCTGCCAGTTTGCTAAACTTGAAGTAAGAGATAAACAAGTTTAGAAAAGGAGGAACGCTTATGTACCCATTTTATCTTGGAATTGACCTGCATCTCAAGCGCACCTTCATGGTGTTGATGGATGCCAAAGGGGAGGTGATTGACAAACAACGTATTTCCAATGATGACATATCCAGATATCTTCAAGAAAAAGTATCCCAGGAGACCTATCTGCGTGCCGCGTTATTTTTAGTTGCGCTGATCATAGGAACTCTGGTATTTTCAGCGAAAGCTATTTCGTCAATTGGTGGTTGGTAATCTTCCATCAGCCCATTATTGCGTGTTTAAAGAGCTGTGTTTTCAATGTTCTCGAGGATTAGTAGTAGTATCTATTTTTAATTAATAAAATGAACATCCACCAGGATTCTATAAACTACGATTTCCGAATATCATCAAATTGAATTTCACGAATCATTTTTTCAAAATCTTTGTTAGCGATTTCTTCGGAACAGTAAATACCTCCCAAATCCCCTTCTTTTTGTTCTTTTGCGATAGACTAGTTTTTTGCGATATTGCTTGCAATGACAGGTGTTCGGATTTCTTTTTTCTTCAATAAATCTAATGGTTTTTCATAATCAATTTTTAGTCTTTCGATTAGGAAATAAAGATCATAAAAATCCCGATACCTTGCCCGCCGAGATTGCAATCTGACACACTTTGATTATAGTCAAAGTGTGCATTTTACGCGCTGTGTTGGCTGAGAGGCGGAAGCCGCGCCGTGAACGGCAGAAGCAGATCGTGACACGCAAGCCGGGACGGGGAAAGCGCATACATTAGAGAATGGGGAAAAGACGGGAGATATGAGGCGTAAAAGGTGACAGTTTGAAAGTTTTTCTAATTGATTCGTTTTGGGAACGAATGATTTCTTTCAAGGGAACAACTGACTTTTAGTAAGTAATTTGTTTGTTCGACTTATATCGAGAGAGAGATATATATATATCAAATTCGACTTTGCTAAATCCAAATAATCATTTAAAATATCTTTATGAATAAAAAGCAATTAAGTCGGTCAAACAAAGTGGTCTGGTATTGTGCACTACGAAAACTGCGCGCGTGGATAGCGCATGAGAAAAATGAAGATGAGTATTATCGCCCATGGATGCTGTTGGTTATCCATACCCCCAGCAATTCCATCTTATTACCCAAACTTTTTTCTAAACAACCTACCACCAAGGAGCTATTGGAATGTTTATTTGAGTTGATGCGTCAACCGATTGATAGCGGAATGAAATCACCGCCTCCAAAAGAAATCCATTTTGAGGACAAGCGCCTGGCAGACAGTCTCAGCCCAACATTACTGGTGAATCATATAGCCGTGAAACATAAACCCAATTATCAGCTAGTAAATAAAATGTTTAGGGAAGTTACACAGAAGATCAACCCTAAAGAAACACGATTACCCGGGTTGTTAACTCAATCAAAGGTGACAAACAAGATGGTGGCAATGCTTTTTGAGGCCGCCTGTATTTATTATCGCAGCAGCCCCTGGGACATTATCAACGATGGAAATTTACTGGTTATTAGAGTTGGCGATCAACCCATGCCATACTATGCTAACGTGCTTGGAAACCAGGGCATTGAATATGGGTTGGCGGTATATACCAGTTGGGAAAAATTTGAGGAATTTTCTTCCATGGACGAGTCGGAGGGGATTGATAAACTCCAAGAACATCACCTTTTCAGCTTCTGTTCCCCACCTTATGTGGGTTTTGATGATTTGGACGCAATCGAAAAATACGGTTGGGAAATACCCGCATCTAATATATTCCCATCGCCATTATTTTTTACACCCAAAGGTGTGAAGCGTCCAAATGCCGATATGCTGTGCTGGTATGAAGCCGCGCTGCGCGCCATCCCACTTTTTGTTTCCCAAAACAAACAACAAGATGACCCGAATCATGTCCCATGGAAGGGTGTCAGCGAGCTGGAGGTTGAGACCAGCCGCGGAATTCAAAAAGTACAAATCAGTTTTAATTTTTCCGAACTACCAGTTCCTCCGATTATTAAAGATCAAATAACTGATGAAAACCTTTCTGACCAAATTTCATTTGACCGGCGAGGTATGGAAGGAGATATCGCGCGATTGGATTTTTCTGGTTTAGGGGATGAGGATCCTTCTGATTTGTGGGATGAGGATCCTTCTGATTACTCAGCAGAGCGAGAAGCACAGTTTATTATGTATGATGCCTGGGATAACCCAGACGCTAAAACACGTATCAGATTAGCCAAAAAAGCACTTAAAATTTCACCCGATTGCGCTGATGCGTATGTGCTGCTGGCTGAGGAGGAAGCACGCTCAGTTCAAAAATCCTTTACGCTTTTTCAGCAAGGCGTAGAAGCAGGCAAGCGTGCACTGGGGGAAGAATTTTTTCAAGATGAAGAAAACATTGGCCATTTCTGGGGCATTTTGGAAACGCGCCCATATATGCGCGCTTTGGCTGGCCTGGCAGAGTCATTATGGCAAATGGGCAATGAAGAACAAGCCGAACGGAACTACCGAGAATTACTGCGGTTGAACCCAAACGATAATCAGGGCATTCGATATGTTCTACTCGAGCTACTGCTTGAGATGAATCATTTGGAGGATGTGCGCGCATTGATGGATGATTATCCAGAAAAGGGTTTCGTGGATTGGACTTATACTGATTTACTGATGGAACTATGGGAAAATGGCGATAGTATTCGCGCACATGCACTGTTGGAAAGTGCATTAGAAACAAACGAACATATTCCCGCATACTTGCTGGGCATTAAACCTGTTCCAGATCTGCGTTCCCCTTATATTACGCTTGGAGGTGAGGACGAAGCCGCAGATTATGCCACTCGCTTCTTGCGTTTTTGGAAGAAAAGAAAAGCAGCGCTTAAATGGTTGAAAGACAATCAACCGAATGTATAAAACACATAATCGATTTTTTTAATTATGTAACATTTTTTCTGTAAAATCGATCATAACATCATTTATTAATTAGTATTTTAACCTGTCTTTACTCTCGGATGCAGCTTACTATATTCCCATTCTTCACTAATCTCTAACAAGGTATAGGGAAAGAAAACTACGTCGTTTTGCTTTTCGTAATGACAAGCTCTTGTTCCACCAGCACCTTCCCAGGCAACCGCAAATACCCCTGTTAGTTTAAGAACCGCTTTTCTTCTATCAATATCCATCACATCTTCATCTCCGCTGGCAACAGGGGCTAAGTGAATTTAAAAGGAGTTGTTATCGGATGCCAAAGATTGCAGTTCCGATAAAATTGTTTCTGCGCCACAAAACCTCGGAAGAAATGGTTTACCAGACTTGTCATGAAAATCGTGTTCCACGGTTTCTGCCGCCACAACAATATCTCCGACAGACAAACTCTTTATCAGTGCTCCAGCTGTTCCAAGACAAATAACAAGACTCCAGCCAGGATAAGTATCCAGAAGTAGATTGCCGCACCCTGCTATGCAGGGTTCGCAATGACATTTTTCTAAAGTGGTGCGTTAGGAACGCACCCTACAAACTTGTGTGTTTAATTGACCGAGATCCTTCGCGTTGCTCAGGATGACTGGCAGGGGGCGTGGTATGCTTCGCGATCGTTATGCTCAGGATGACAGTAAGAAGAGAAGATTGCCGCGTCGGTAATAAGCATCTCCTCGCGATGACATAATAGAGGAAGGGTTACGTTGGCATTATTTACATCGCTAAAAGCGCCGGTATATAATAAGAGAAGCTGCAGAATAAACACTCGCGGATATGTTTTTTATTCTGCGAAACCACATCTATAATACTGGTGAAGAGGGCAATGAGGAAGGAGTTTTTATGAACGAAACCACACTCAACGGTCGATCAGCAGACATCCTGTCTGAGAATATTCAAAAGTTAAGCGCATTGCGGAAATAGTGATGCGAACGATCTCCTACCCGATCCTGCTGCAGCTGGCGCATGCAGATCAGATCATGATCGCGGTGGGACACACTCGCGTCAACCTCAGCGACCGAAGCAAGAACACAATTGAGGAAATTCTCTTCACGGGATGGATCGAACCCGAAAAGTTAACTGACTTTCAAAAACGATTCCTCCAGCAAATTCATTCCTCAAGGCTGTCTTTCTCTAATTTTTACCGTTTTTATGACAGTTTAGTAGATCAGGTGATCCTGCTGAATGCTTCAAAATGGGCGGATTTCTACCTTGATGATAGAGATGCCAAAGAAGTGAAGCAAATCTCGGATCGCATTGGTAGCCTGGAAAGCAAAATTGAAGGATTGAGAGTGGAATTGAAGAAGGAATAGATGTTCAACAGGAAAGTTGAAATGAATATGGAAATAAAACGTATACAGGCTCAACAGAACGGCATGAAGGAACTACTACAAACGGAAGGGAATATCGATGAATAGAAAGAAGGTAACATCAAGCAATATTGACTCAATTGGCTACGATCTAACCTCGTTGACTTTAGAAGTCGAATTTAAAAATGGAAGTATGTATCAATACTTCAAAGTTCCACTGAAAATCTATAAAAAATTAATGGTTGCAACCTCTCACGGGAAGTTTCTAAATACTTATATCAAGAATGGTGGTTATCCTTTCAAAAAGATTCGATAAGGGAAAAAATGAAACTAATAAATATTCAATTAAAGGGATTTCGCCTATTTCAGCAGCCAGTAGAAATTGATTTTCAGCGATTGACGATGTTGATCGGAAACAATGATTCGGGTAAAAGTTCTATCCTCGATATTCTTCAAGTCGCCTTGACCTTAAACGGGAGGCCGGACGAAAATGATTTTTATACTAGCACTACTAGAGAAAATGCCGAAAAAATTGAAATAATTCTTCAATTCGAAGTCGACCCAGAGGATGAAGATACCCTCGAATACGCAACAGATAATACGGTTGTTTTTCGAGCAATATATACTCGTGATAATGTCACCAAAGAGTACGCAGCTGAAGTACCAGTACATGATGATTTACGAGTAAATTTCCCGAGGCTTTCAGCCGCTGAACAGAGGGCTATCATTGAGAAGTATGAACCGAACGCTCTCTCAACAACTTCAAATTCAGATAATCGAACAGAATGGTTCATTCAATTTATTAAAACTATTGAAAAGGTCAAGGATTGGAGAGAAACACCTGCAGATTTTCAAAAAATTCTCCCTAGAATCCAGCGTTATGGTGCGATGGATTATGAAACTCCCGAAAAATTAATCAATCAAACGGTTAGGCAAGTTTTTGAAACTGTTTTGTATGAAGAATTAGCAGAAGGGGAGGAAGGTGATCGAGAGTTAAAGAAATCCCTCAGAGACATTGAAGTTGAAGCTGAACAAAAAATCAATGAAAAAGTGTCTGAATTGAAGGAATACATACATCAGTACGCTCCGACAATCACAAATATCTCGTATGAACCACAAATTGACTTTACAAGAGGTTTTCAACCTGGTGATTTCAAGGTTGATGAAGGTCGCGGCGAGCATTACCTCAATAAATCTGGAGATGGAACTAAGCGAAAGATATTTATGGCAACAACAGATTGGGATCGTGATGTGACGCTTGCAATACAAGCAGAGGGTGGGTCATTGCCTGATATCATTCGGGCCTATGATGAACCAGACACCAATCTCGACTATCATGCCCAACGTCAATTATTTAATTCTATTTCTGAGATCAGCACTCATGAAAAATCCAATATTCAAGCAATAATTTGTACACATTCACCTCGTTTGATTGACAGAGCTCCAGCACAAAATCTTCGGATGTTAAAAAAAGAAGACGAGAAAATTGTTGTGGAAAAACTGGAAACATTTAATGATGTAGAGATTGAATTCTTTCTAACAGAATTGGCTAGAGAGCTAGGAATTACAAATTCGTTAATGTTTTATGAAAATTGCTTTATCTTAATTGAAGGTGATACAGAACAAAATGCGCTTCCACTTTTTTATCGCACTCTTTATAAACGTAGCTTAATAGAAGATGGCATAAATATAATTAATGTTAGAGGTAAAAGTGCATTTAAGGAATTTTTACGTCTATTGAGTCAAAACAAGAAGGAATTGGTTTTGTTTCTAATGGATCAAGATTGCTCAGATTCTAAAGATGATAAGATGACTGAGCAAGTATTAAAAGAAAACGGGTTTACAAAAGAATTCTGTGATGACAGGATTAGGCTAGTCGGTCGTAAAGAATTTGAGGACTTATTCTCATCAGAAATATTAGCAAAAATTTACAATGAGAAATGGCCTAAGACAAATGGAGATTGGACAGTTGATGATTTTAACAATATTGATTCCAATAAGAAGTTCTCAGATGAATTATTGAAGATAGTTTGGGAGAATTGCGATCACAGTGGAAATAATTGTAATAAGCCAGAATTAGGAAAAATTCTAGGAGAAAAATGCGGGGAAAGCGAAATACCCCAAGAAGTAAAAGACTTATTTATGATTGCCAGACAAATTGCTAATATTAGTTAGTGAAAGAACCCAAATATGAACGAAACCACACTCAACGGACAATCAGCAGACATCCTGACTGAGAATATTCAAAAGCTGAAACAGATTTTTCCAGAGGTATTTTGCGAAGAGAGCATTGATTTTGAGAAACTGCAGGCGGTGCTGGGGGAATACAGCGATGATGACAAGGAGCGCTACAACTTCACCTGGTGGGGGAAGAGCCGGGCGCTGAGGTTGGCGCAAACCCCCTCGATGGGGACGCTGAGGCCCTGCAAAGAGGAAAGCAAGGATTGGGGACACAACTGAAAACTTGTATATTGAGGGCGACAACTTGGAGGTGCTCAAGCTGCTGCAAAAGTCCTATCACGGCAAAGTCAAGATGATCTACATTGATCCACCGTATAACACAGGGAATGATTTTGTGTATAAGGATGATTACAAGGATCCGCTGAAAAATTATTTAGAGATTACCAGGCAAGTGGATGAAAGCGGAAAAAAGATAAGTACAAACAGTGAATCGAGCGGCCGCTTTCACACCAACTGGCTGAATATGATGTATCCGCGATTGAAACTGGCGAGGAATTTACTTAGGGATAGTGGCGTATTATTTGTTTCTATAGATGATAAAGAACTATACAACTTAAAGAAAATTTGTGATGAGATTTTTGGTGAGGGTAATTTTGTTGGTGTATTTGTTATTAATTCCTCCCCTAGCGCAATCGATTATGGTCATATAGCTCAGATGCATGATTATGTGTTGTTCTATGCAAAAAAATTGGAAGAGACTAGTACAAATCAACTACCGGAAAAGGGAAAAAAGTTTAAGTACGATGATGAAATTGGTCCCTTTAATCTATACCCTCTATACAATGGGAACGTAGCATTCAACCCAAACACACGTCCAAATTTGCATTATCCGTTTTATTTAAATCCGTCTAATAAAATCAATGAGTCCTTTTATGAAATAGGATTAGAGAAAAAGGAAGGATGGGTTGAGGTGTTTCCTGTAGTTTCAAGAAAAGATGGAATTGAACGAGTTTGGAGGTGGGGAAAAAAGAAAGCCAGGCAAGAACTTAATAAGGAGATTATTGGGTATAAAACCAATGAAGGTGAGTTTAGGGTTGTTCAAAAAACACGACTTACAGGAAAGGTAATTCGTTCATTATTATTAGATAAAGGTGTTTCAAGTAGAAGAGGAACAGCGGAAATTGATAAGATTTTTAGTGCAAAAATTTTTTCATTTCCTAAATCAGTAGAGCTACTTGAGAGGTTACTGAGTGTTGGTATGGATAAAGAGGATATCGTTATTGATTTCTTTTCAGGTTCTGCTCCAATAGCTCAGGCTGTCTTGCAACTCAATGCCGAAGATGGCGGGAGGCGGAAATTCATCATGGTGCAACTGCCAGAACCAACGGATGAAAAGTCAGAAGCCCATAAAGCAGGGTATAAGAATATCTGCGAGATTGGAAAAGAACGCATCCGCCGTGCAGGGGAGAAGATCAAGGCGGAACTACAGGAAAAGCAGAGCAAACAGCCCTCCATGCTTGAAGACAAAAAGACCGTCAATCCGGATGACCTCGATATTGGCTTCAAGGTGTTCAAGTTGGACAGTTCAAACCTGAAGAAGTGGAACCCGGATTATGAGCATGTGGAAGCCAGTTTGCTAGACGCGATCGAGAATTTTGCCGCTGGGCGGGAGGAGCTGGATATGGTTTATGAAATCATGCTCAAATACGGTATTGACCTGACCTTCCCAATTGAAGAATTCGAGGTTGGCGGGAAGATGATCTATTCCGTTGGGTATGGGGCGTTGATGATCTGCCTTGACAACGAAATCACAACTGATGTGGCGAATGAGATCGTGCGCCTGAAGAATGATTTGAAACCGGAAGTGATACGGGTGGTTTTTAAAGATAACGGTTTCCAGGATGACAGTGTGAAGACGAACACGAAAGAGATCCTGCGCAACGCGGGAATTGATGAGATTGTGAGTATATAGGGAGGCATGATAATGAAAAAGGACAAAACTATCAAATTATTCAATAACAAGGAAATTCGTGTTGAATGGAACGAGGAAGAGGAAAAATGGTATTTCTCTGTCATCGATGTTATTGAAATTCTTACAGAAAGTGAGAATTCGCGCAGATACTGGAGCGATTTAAAAAGAAAATTAAAAAAGGAAGGCAGTCAGTTGTACGAGAAAATCGTACAACTGAAATTGAGATCATCTGATGGAAAGCGGTACAGCACTGATGTGGCTGATACTGAACAGCTGCTGCGCATCATCCAAAGCATCCCCTCCCCTAACGCGGAACCTTTTAAAGCCTGGCTGGCGCGCGTGGGTTATGAACGGATTGAAGAAACTGAAGACCCGGAAAAAGCGTTTGAGCGTGCGATGGAAACGTACTTGAAAAAAGGATATTCTAAACAGTGGATCAACCAGCGCCTGAAGAGCATCGAGGTACGTAAAGAATTAACCGATGAGTGGGACCACAGCGGGGTGAAAAAGGGGAATGAATACGCGATCCTGACGAATGAGATCACGGAAGCATGGGCAGGGCATACAGTTAAAGATTACAAAAAACTGAAGGGCTTAAAAAAAGAAAACCTGCGCGACAACATGACCAATCTGGAACTGGTGCTAAATATGTTAGCTGAAGTAACGACCACCGAGATCTCGAAAGAGAAGAAACCAGGCACCTTCAACGCCAGCAAAACAATTGCCCGCCAGGGCGGCACCATCGCTGGAAACGCGCGCAGGGAAATCGAAGAGCGCACCGGAAAAGCTGTGATCACGCCAAAGAACGCGCGGGATGTGCTGGAAGACGGGAATAATGATTTGTTGGAGGATAGGGATCAAGATTAGATGATGAAACTTAAATTCAATCCAAACTTAGCTTATCAACAGCACGCGATCGCATCGGTAACGGACCTTTTCCTGGGGCAGACACCCAAGCAGTCGAACTTCACCGTCTCTTACTGGAAAGGGCAGATCGGACTTCAAAATACCGAGAACGGGATCGGCAATAAACTTGAACTGGATGAGGAAGATATTCTCAAAAATCTGCAGGCGGTGCAGTTGCGCAATGGGCTGCCGCAGACAACGAAACTGACGCGCGGTAAATATGATTTTGACATTGAGATGGAGACCGGCACAGGGAAGACGTATGTGTATTTACGCTCAATTTACGAGCTGAATAAGGCCTACGGCTTCACCAAATTCGTGATCGTTGTCCCCTCGCTGGCGATCAAAGAAGGGGTGAAAAAGTCGCTGGAAATCACAGAAGCCCATTTTAAGAAACACTATGACAATGTCATCTGTGAATACTTTGTGTATGACAGCAGCGATCTTTCGCGGGTGCGTGATTTTGCAGTGAATGACACCATTCAGGTGATGGTGATCAATATTGACGCGTTCCGCAGGAGTTTCACTGACCCAAGCAAAGAAAGCAAAGCCAATATCATCCACCGCCAAATTGACCGAATGAGCGGGATGCGCCCGATTGAGCTGATTCAGGAGACACAACCCATCGTGATCATTGATGAGCCGCAGTCGGTGGATAATACCCCAAAAGCAAAGGTGGCGATCGCGTCCTTGAACCCGTTGTGCATCTTCCGCTATACTGCCACCCACGTAGAAAAACATGACCCGATCTATAAGTTAGACGCGGTTGACGCCTACGAAATGGAACTGGTCAAACAGATTGAAGTGGCGGGTTTTGAAACGGTGAATGCCCACAATGATGCCTATATGCGCTTGGTGTCGGTGAATAATAAGAAATCACCCATCACCGCCCGGGTGGAAATTGACGTGCAGGGCAGGAGCGGTATCCTAACCAAGACCGTGACCGTGAAACAGCGCGATGACCTGTATGAGAAATCAGGGCGACGTGAATTATATGATGGCTATGTGGTCAATGATATCTACTGCGAGGCAGGCAGAGAATACATCGACTTCACCAGCAAGCCGGATATTTTGCATTTGGGTGAAACCATCGGAGATTTTGACCGAAGGCTGCTTAAGGAAATGCAGATACGCAAGACTGTTGAAGAACATTTAGATAAAGAACTTGACCTGAATAAGAAGGGCGTCAAAGTCCTGA
>CBDAFG010000120.1:0-4899 GCA_965195205.1 uncultured Pelolinea sp.
ACGTTCGGTTAATAAATTCCCGGGCAAAGATCGGATTTTTACGGCGGGTGAAAAAGAATATGAAATAGAGAAAACGGTAAATAAAAAAGGTGTACCCATAAACTCAAACCTACTTTCTGACCTTAAATACATAGACAACCTTCTCAAAATCGGTGAATTTTCCAACGAAGATTTCATAAATGAAAATTAAAGATATATTTGTTAAATTAGATGGATTAATTCTAAATACTGAAAATTCAGAATTTAAATCCAGAGAATCAAATTACCATGAACATGGAACACTTTTTTCCAACGATAGATATAAAATAAATATTGGAGCCCAACTCTCCATTGTTAGAATAAAATAAGGATATTATTCAAAAAACAATATGAATTTTGAAAATTTAGTAAAATCATTTCCTGATAGTTACAGCGCAATTGATATCGAACAGATTAGATCTGCTTTCATTTTTGCTAAAGACGCTCACAAAGGCCAGAAACGTGCTTCTGGAGAACCTTATATCTCACATTGCATTGCCGTTGCTTATATTCTGGTTGAGCTTAAGGTTCCTGCCATTGTTGTTTCAGCTGCCTTGCTGCATGATACAGTTGAAGATACTTCTATCACATTGGATGACATTAGCAATAAATTTGGTGATGATATTGCTTCTTTAGTTAATGGCGTGACTAAATTATCAAATATTCCTCATGTTTCACGGGCTGACAAACTCCCAGAAAACAACAAAATTGGCACGGGAGAAATTTCGCAAAAGTCAGCCCCAGTCACCCATCCCAAAAGCAGGCATCAAGATCTAAGAACAGAAACATTAAGAAAAACACTTATGGCGATTGGTGACGATGTACGAGTTGTCTTAATAAAACTCGTAGATCGTTTACATAATATGCGTACATTAAGTTATATGCCTGTAAATAAACAAAAGAGGATTGCACAAGAAACCTTAGATATTTTTGCTCCCCTTGCTAGCCGTTTAGGTATTTGGCAAATTAAATGGGAATTAGAAGATCTTGGATTTCGTTATACAAAGCCCAAAGAGTATAAAGAAATTGCCCAAAAACTTTCTGACCGCAGGTCAAACAGAGAATCGGAAGTAAACAAGATCATTGAAGAAATAAAAATACTTTTAGAAGAGGGCGGGATCAATGCACAAATAAGCGGAAGGCCAAAGCATATCTATTCGATCTATATCAAAATGATTCGAAAAGAAAAACCTTTCGAGATGGTACGCGATCTGCGAGGAATACGGCTGCTTGTTCCAGATATCCCATCCTGTTATGCTGCCCTTGGGATCATTCACACCAACTGGAGACCAATACCCAACGAATTTGATGATTATATTGCAGCCCCAAAGGACAACTTTTACAAATCCTTGCATACTGCAGTTATATATTCAGACGGGAAACCGCTTGAAGTACAGATCAGAACACCAAAAATGCATCAAGATGCAGAATATGGTATCGCAGCCCACTGGCTTTATAAGGAAATGGGTAGCAAAGACGACAATTATCAACAAAGAATAAATTGGCTTAGAAGACTTATGGAATGGCGGCAGGATGTTCAGGATGCCCAAGAATTTGTTGATGTTATAAAAAGTGACGTATTTGAAGATCGGGTATATGCTTTCACCCCAAGAGGAGACATTATCGACCTATCTCTTGGATCCACTCCTATCGATTTCGCTTATTTAGTGCATACTGAGGTAGGTAATCGCTGCCGTGGTGCTAAGGTAAACGGGAAACTTGTTTCACTGGATTACCAATTGAAAACAGGTGACCAGGTTGAAATATTAACAGCAAAACGAGGCGGTCCTTCACGTGATTGGCTAAATCCTCATCTTGGCTTAGTGAATTCTCAACGCGCTAGGACAAAGATCCGCCAATGGTTTAAAAAGCAGGCACGTGAACATAACTTATCGCAAGGGAAAACCTTATTAGAAAAGGAATTTCATAAGCTTGGCATTACAGATATTGACAACATGGTCCTTGCCGCATCTTTTGATTTCAAATCTTCTGAGGATATGTTCGTTGCCATCGGATGTGGTGACCTTTCCATGCGGCGCATTATCAATCATCTCCAAGAGTTTGAAGAACGAGAAGATGATCCATTTTTCCCTATTCAAACAACACCGTTAGATCGAAAAGACAGCGAATCAGTAAAAGTCTTAGGTCTGAAGGGAATACTAACAAATTATGCAAGATGCTGTAATCCCGTACCTGGTGATAGTATTGTAGGTTATATCACGAGAGGACGAGGTGCAACCATTCATCGCAAAGATTGCCCCAATATTCTGAGGACGAAAGACAAAGATCGTATTGTCAAAGTAAGCTGGGGGGAACCGAAGAGAACCTTCCCAGTAATTGTTATAATAAAAGCATATGATCGACAGGGTTTATTGGGCGATGTTTCTACTGTCCTTAGCAATGAAGGAGTTAATTTACGGGACATTGATATTAATTTTTCTAACAACTTGGCCACCATCAAGACGATGCTGGACGTAAGTGATATAAATCAACTCAGTAAGATTCTTGCAATAATTGAATCACTTCCCAACATCATGGAAGCTTATCGGATGAAGCCAGGATGAAAAATAAGTGGTTAAATCACCACTTATTTTCTTCGTTATTTCAATTCTATTCCATTCTTAGTTCAACAACATTTTTTACTTGAAGTTTTCCAGAAAATCCAGGCATCACTGCCAGCCACCCATTATCTTCACTGAAAGCTAATATACACTCCGAGCAACTTTTTAACTCTTCGGATGTCACTTCTGCAGCATAGCCATCCAATGCTACGATTACAACTTTAGCAAAATCCCCAGATCCAGCCTCTGTCAAAATATTAATTATAGGCACACCGGTAAAGACAATTGTTTCGTCATCTTTATTGATATATTCCGATTTAGCCATCTCCATTTCTTCTAAATCATTCTACGTGAAGGATGCTTCAGCCAATCCTGATACTGAAAGGACGGGAGCGCCTTTGCTGCCGCAGGAAACTACTATAACCAATGCCAACAAAATAAACACATAAACCTTCAATCTCTTCATCGAATTTTCCTTTCTTTTCTATATTTATTTATTAACTTGTAATTCCAACACCTGAAACACCCATCGGTTTGCAGGAATTTGCGGACATACTAATCGAATAGGACCATGCTCTGGATCTGTCTTGTGAATCCATTCACCATTTTCTTTAAGTGCTACAATGCTTCCCATTAATTCTTCCTTGCTAATTTCAATTGCGTATCCATCAGCAGCGACAACAGTAACTGTTACGTAATCAGAATCCACAGCAGCTTTTGATAATAGATGATCCACAGTAACCCCACTCCACGAACCATATTCATCTTCGCCGACTGATTTATCCATAAAAACATCCTCTAGATCTGTTTGATCAAGCTCAAGCAATTCCTGATACGTTATTGAATAAGGGTCACCAACTGCTCCGCTAATTGATAACTTCCACTCAACATTTGGGACCGCATTACAAGCGGAAATGCTTGCAGTCAAAAACAAAATACATATTATTACTAATCTTCTTTTCATGTTTTCTCCTCTTACTTTATTAATATGTGAATAAAAACAACCATATCTTGTGCAATGAGATTGCCATGGTTGCCTTTATCTTGCTTACCGGCGATTGGATGCATGCCATGGTCAGCAAACGTGATGACCATGGCATTTTCCGGCAAACGCTCAATAATTTGTTCTAAATAATCATTAATTTCTATTATTTTTTCAATAACTGCTTGACTATCTGGTCCATATGTATGGCCCACGTCGTCAATCCCATGGAAATGGATGTAAAAGAAATTGGGCATTTCGTTTTCAATAACAGAGACGACATTCATGAAAACATTGTCATCGGTGCTTCCATCTGAATTACGATCACCTGATAAAACGGTCTCACAATCCCCCAAATTGAAAGATAAACTTTCCCCTTCCACGGCCACTGCTGTGATTCCGTGATCAGCAGCAACATCGCAAATAGTCTCTAAAGTTGTTTGGCGAATACCAGACTTATTCACACCATTTTCTGAAGGTCCTCTTCCTGTAATAATTGCCGCAGAAGCAATTGTTGTCCTGGGTGGATAAACCGTCAATGCAAGTGTGTAAAATTCAGTTTTTTGTAATGCCGTTATTAAGCCTTCTTCGACAGCGCTCTGAAATTGATACCCACTCAATCCATCTAAAAAGAAAAGAACAACATGGTCACTTTTATGGTTGACCAATGGGATATTAAATAATTCTTCATCGATTTCTATCCCCAACGCTGCTGCAACAGTTGGGTAAATGTCTAACAATGAATATTCCAAGTTATTAGATTGATCAACATTTACAATGATCTTTTCTGGATGTAATTCTTCCTCCTCAATGATAATTGCACCTTTTTTTGTTATACATGCTGTTTCTGCAATATTCTCCCAAAGAAATGTATGTTGAATTCCTTCTGGATCGTTTATCACAATATTATCGATAACAAAAATGCCGTTTTGATATAACGGAATCTCTAACGGCAATCCTTCGCATTCGCTTGCTTCATTCTTCAAGAATAGATATTCATCAAAATTTTTATTATTCAATGTGAATTCCTCTTGGTCTGCCTGAACACTTACTGACCATTGAGAGCTGCACGATAAGCACAAAATCGGTACGCAAGCAAATATGACAATTGCAATTATATTTTTTATCAAACCGTTACCTTGCAATATTTTCCTCCTTATCAATAATCCATTCTTTAATACTTCTTGCTGTAACAACAATCACTGATATATGAATCTCCTTATTTATGTTCAATGATTCAAAATTATTATTTTTATGGATTAAAATACCTTCTCAATAGCAATTGCTCCCAATAAGATAACTCCCACGAATATTGATATGTAATCTGTATGCGAGAAA